>JBAWXC010000009.1:0-13232 GCA_037144235.1 Candidatus Tayloriibacteriota bacterium
GAAGATATTCACAGCCGCACTGCCTCTGATATTTTCGGCGTATTTCCGCAGATGGTCGATGCCGATATGCGCCGTCAGGCTAAAGTGATCAACTTTGGCATTATGTATGGTATGGGCGTTATGGCACTCAAGCAGAATCTAGGTACTTCACGTGATGAGGCGCAACAGTTTCTCAATCAATACTTTGAAACATTTTCAGGATTGGCAACATATCTCGACGCAGTCAAAGCAGAAACAGCGCGTCGTGGCTATACGGAGACATTCTTTGGACGTCGTCGTTATTTCGAGGGAATCAATTCGAAGATTCCATTCATTCGTGCAGCAGCAGAACGTATGGCTATCAATGCGCCTATTCAAGGTACTGAAGCTGACGTAGTAAAATTGGCGGCGATCAAAATAGATGAATATGTGAAGAAGAATAAGTTGGAAGATTCAGTGTTTCATCTGATGCAAGTGCACGACGAACTTATATATGAGATTAGAGAAGAAGTGGCACAAAAAATCTTGCCAGATTTGGAAAAGATTATGGAATCAGTGATCGATCCTCGAGATATCAAGGGAGTGACACTCAAGGCCGAAGCGGGAATAGGTAACAACTGGGGAGAGCTCAAATAATATATGCTTTACGTTTTTCATGGGACAGATATACAGAAATCAGTAACAAAGGCACATACTTTGATCGATTCATTGCGCACCAAAAGACCAGATGCGACATTTGTGACTGTGGAAGCAAAAGATTGGAGTCCTTCTGTCATAGAGGAACATATTGGTGGACAAGGATTGTTTTCGAATAAGTACATCGTCTTTCTCGATCGAGTCTCTGAACATGCCGACGCACAAGATATGCTCACTGAATACATTCCTGCACTCAAAGAATCAACAAATATTTTTATTGTTTTGGAAAACAAAACGCCTGCAGAATTGAAAAAGAAATTTGAAGCACATGCAGATAAAGTTGTAGTGACTGATGAACCTGCAAAAGCAGGATGGGGGAATAGTGGAGAATTCAATGTCTTTGCTCTGGCTGATGCGGTTGGCGAGAGGAATTCATTCAAAGCGTGGTCTGTATATAGAGAAGCGATCGGTGCAGGACTCGAAGTCGAAAGTATTATCGGTACACTCTTTTGGCAGGTAAAATCTATGATTCTCGCCTTGAATGGGAAAAGTGCTGCAGATACTGGACTTACTCCGTTTGTCTATAGTAAAGCAAAAAAAGCATGCGGAAATTATTCACGAGATGAACTCTACGCTCTTCTCGAAAATCTGATCCTGATCTATCACGATAGTCATCGAGGACTTGTTGATGGGGAATTGGCGGTGGAACAGGTGTGTTTGGGGTTGAAGAAGGGGGAGTAGGTGGAGATGTATCGCATTCAGAATAGGTGCATATTATACGCCAAGGAATTGCAGAACTTGGGAAATGTGGTACTCTTTGTTTTGTTCTCTTTAGAGAAGGTTTTAATTTAAAAGTATATGCGCCCATAGCTCAGGTGGTAGAGCAACTCCCTTTTAAGGAGTGGGTCGTTGGTTCGAATCCAACTGGGCGCACACCATTGGATTTTTGGAGTAGATTTCCTCCAAATCTCCTTGTGACATCTTGTTTTTCGCAGGTTCTAACCGTTCATGGATTTTCTTAACTTCACCGGCGAGCTTTTGCGATGGCAACAACGATTTCTCCCAGTCAATGCTTAGTATTTTGTCTTTTAGCGAAAGGTTCTGACCAAGCGTCGAAAGTATGCGCCTTCGTGTCTCAAAACCTTTAGTGTTGAACTTTTCAACGGCATCGCGTAGGAATGTGAATAGGTCATCGGCATTCTGCAATTGCTTGTTGACGCGATCGCCGGTATCGCCAAGAAGCTCCTCAAGTCGGCTCTTTTCTTTTACGAGGTAACCTTTCCTATCAGCGAACTCCTCGGTAGTAATCTCGTTGGCGGCACGCATATCAATCAACGCTCCAATTTTTCGCACACAGGCATCGTAGGCCTTTTGCTGTGCATATAGTATGGTGGTATTCGTCTCAACGTCTTTTTCGTTCTTCTTTCTGAACCATTTCAAAGCAAAAGTGTGGAACTCCGGCGGAATCTCCAAAGATTCAATCTTTTTTACGATTTGCTTCTTCAGCTCGGTCACTTCGATTGAGCCTTGCGTGCAGTCGGGATGAATACGCTTCGTGCAGTGGTAGTAAACGTAGTGATGAATTTTGCCGTTCTTCGGCCGCTTTATCTTCTCCTCGGCCGTGATGACACCGCCGCACTCTCCACATCGCAGCATACCGGTGAAGTCGAAGATGTGGCTTTTCGGGCGGGGCTTGCCCTTCCTACCGAGCAATATCTGAATGCGGTCAAACTCCTCGTCGGTTATCATTTGCTGGTGAGCACCCTTATACCACGTGCCACTACCTCGTGGATACTCAAACATGCCGTAGTAGAAGGGATTCGTGAGAACGTAGTAGATTGAGCTTCGACACAGTTTGTGGTCCTTGCGCGTCCGCAGTCCCCATTTCTCTGTGGAAGTTAACCAGACTTGGTGAGCTGACATTGTGCCAGTTAACATTAGGTCAAAAATCTTTCGCACAATATCAAACCGCTCTGGGTCTTTCGATATGTCATTTTTGCCCTTACCTTTAATCCTGCTGTTCAAGTAACCGATAGGTGGCTGGACCGGATACCAGCCCATCTCGGCTTTCTTCTTCATGCCTCGATTCACGTTCACTGCAAGGTCACGTGAAAATTGATTGGCCACGCCGAACTCAAGGCTCATCATGAGCACGTTATCTTGCGGGTAGTAGCTTTTTTCGTAGCTGCGAATATGTCGTATCACACTGTGCTGCAACATCTCAATAATCTTGCCTGCATCAATGAAGTTGCGAGCCAGACGATCGAGCTTCCAACACAGGATACCTGTAGCCTCGCCACGATTGATGCGGTCAATCATATCGTTGAAAATCGGACGGCCGAGAGCCTTTGCGGACCGTGATTCGTGAAGCACCTCTATGATTTTGATGTTCTCTCGGTCAGCTATGGCTTTCAGCTCATCAATCTGCGATTCAATCGAAAGCACCTGCCGGTCCTCGGATTCGGTCGATTTTCTGGCGTACAGGAAGTATTTGACTGGCGTTTCCTTGGCGTTCTTCATGCTGATATTATGCGCTTATTTGACATAGAAGCCAAGCTAATAATGGTGGGCGGAATCATAGTGATCGTTTGATAAGTTTCTCAAGGATAGCTCGTTCATCAGGCGTTAGTACGTCAGTCTGTCCGTCAGGCTCTGCGACTTTCAATTTCTGTACGATTTTGACCGCATCGATTGGCGTCATATTTCCGTAGCCATACGAGCCAAAGGTAGTGCCGACATTTTCATGGCCAAGGTTCATACTGATAGCTTTCTTTTCTTCCTCGGTCAGTCTCGCCTTGCTCATATAGTTCACAATGAGATGCCGGAAGGAATGAGGATTGAAATACTGCACGCCAGCAGCCTTACATCGCTTCTCGAATATCTTTCTGGCACCGCTTGAGCTAGCCCAGCTCTCGTCGCTTACCAGTGTTTTGCTGTAATCGTTTTTAGCCGAGAATCCTTTGAGAGTTGAAGGAAATATCGGGTGGTCTGGCTTGGCTCCTTTCTTTATCAATAGGTCATACCATCCGAGAAAGAATTGCTCGGGATCAGGCCAGCCTATCGGAAAGAATGTGGTCAGGATTTTCTTCGAGTTCTTGGTCAGCACACCATCACCGGGGTTCTGGTCAAAGAGTTTCTCCATCCGGTTGAAGTTTTTCATCTTCAGGGTCGCTATCGCTGATATTCGCATACCAGTAATCAGAGCCAAGCACAATATGGCACGGTCGCGCTCATCAATCTCATTTTTCGGATGGATACTCATAATGATACGTTTCACTTCCTCGAATGTCGGCATCGGTCTGGTAGTACCGGAGGTGGCAATTCTGACCTCCTTTTTTGGCAAGCGCAGAAAATCCACATCAGTTTTACGGATTTTCTTATACTCCTTCTGCTCGGCAAGCCATGTGAAGAATCGCTTGATGCGGCGAAGATAGTTATACTGGGTCTGCAATGCGAGCGTACCACCCTTGGCTTTGGTCGGACGTGTTTTCTGCCAGGCCACGAACTCCATCGCCTTGCTTTTATCGAAGTTTATAAAGTCGTCGTTCTTAGAAAACTGCTGCCACTGGCCGACAGCCTCGGCGAAGGTCGAAACAGAATCACCGGCGAATCCTTCACCACCAGAAAGGTGCTCAAAGAAGCGTCTTTTGGCCTGCTCATTTCGGTACGGAATCGAGGTATCCTCAATCAACTTTTCAGGCTCATTTTTTGGGTCAATTTTTGTCATTTTGGCGTTACGTTATATTATCGAACAATGTGGACATTTGAACGGGAGTTGAGGGTATGTGATAGTCCTTTCGATAGGGTTTAATTTTCCTCGACATCTTGCCGTTACAGACAACACATTCACCCCTTTTCTCATCGCCGGACCGGCTGTTAGTGTCTCGTTTTGCACGCCTCGGTGCCTTGCACCGGAAGCAATAGAACTCGTGTCGCTTTAGCTGCACTTTTTTCTTGGAGTTCTTCTGGCGAATGAATGTTTTGAGGTCACTGCCGAGTATCAGGATCGGTTTCTTCTGGCCCGGGACCGTGACCAAACCCTCGTCAATCCATCGGAAGATGGTCTTCTTGTTTATACCAAGCTTGGCCGTGATTTGTTCAGTCGTATAGCTCAAATGCCTGCTAATAATTTGAGGATTGAATCTGGTCATTTTTGACATGGCAGATTTCCACCCTCGTTCTGTTTGCCACAAGAAGTGCCATAAACAGCCTCGTATAGATTAACGAGGTTATTGGCTCGAAGTGACGCTTCCTCATCGCTGAGATCGACCTTGAAACGTGCCTTATAGAGCTTCTTGAACTCATCTATGGCTTCTTGTGGCAGCATGTAAGAAGCCCGCTTTTTGCATAATCCGTTCCGAACGCCAGTAAGGACGGACTATGCAAAAAATTGACTTCTCTGCATGGGTGGCGTTCGCATATCAGAATGAAAAAAGCTGGGCTGAACCCAGCATAAAGTATGAGTGGTGATTCACTTGCGGCTCACTGTGAGTCACACTTTTTTCTGTTCAAATAATTCGGTATTTAGGCGTACTCGGCGTGATCGGCCGCTATACTTTAGAAGCTCAATGATACCGAATACTTCCTTGGCTCTGCGGTTGATTGCTCGTGTGGCATCTTTCAATCCACGTTTGCTATCCTCACCTTTATAGAAATCATGTAAAACTTCAATTTCTTCTGTCCAAAGCTCAAGAGGTTTTGAGAATATAGCCTTGCAGGTAACAATCTGATTCACCGCATCGAGGGGTATCTGACACTTCCGCTGGCCGAGAGTAATTTTGCCATTTTTCTCACTAAAGCTTGGCAAATCGCTATCTTTCCACCACCGCCCTCCGACGACACCATTCTCGACACCTTCCTCATCCTGTTTTTGTTCAGAGTACCTTTCCATAAAAGCTTCCGTTCTTTTCATAAAATCGTTGACGACAGCCTTCCACGCCTCATCTTGTTTTTGGTGTAGGGCTTCAGTCATCGCTCTACGTTTCATATCAGTGACACCATCGTCAGTCATGGCCGCTTGCATCAGATGAAAATGAACGGTTGAAACCCGAGTACGTAAATCCTCAACATGTAAATATTTCAGTTGGTCATCTTGTGACTTATGATGTTTGGCCAGAGCCCTAAGATCGTTGGAGGCATAGTAAATATCGACCGCATCTTTTCCAATGAATGGAAACTCTGGATCGGTAAGGCAGTCAGTAAATGTCCACATTGCTCCACCATCTTTCACTGTTACTTGTTGGGCTCTATAGAATTTCAGTATTGCCTCGAATGCACCCCATGGTTCAATTTCTCGAGCAGCTTCCATGGCCCTCGTTTTCTCAAACCTCTCTGGCCATGTCTTTGAGAAAATGAAATTTCCTCGTGTATTGCGACCAAAGGCGACGTTACTTTGAGGACCGTTAATTCGCGCAAAGTATCTCGAATACTCTTTATCACTTACTAGATATTTCTCGACATCATCCTTATAGCCGAGCCTTAGAAGATTAGCCGCTATATCAAACAGAAAAAGATTCAGGTAATCCGAATGAAATCCTCCAACTGATATTTCTCCAGATTCGAATTTTTCAAGCCGCTCGAGCATATCTTCTTCTTGGCCAGGCGCGGATGGAATAGAGGACATGCCTTGGACAAAAGTTTTCACGTCAACCTTGCGCTCCTTGATAATTTTGAGTAAATCTTTTTTAGCAACATCAAGCTCTTTCAGCGTCTGATTCTCAACATCATCAATCGCTTTATAGTGCGCCCTCTCTATGTCGAATTGTGCATTTATGACCGACTTGAATGCCGGTATGGTCAAAGCATAGCGAATATAGTCACCGAGCCCTGTGAAAAAAGCCCAGGGAGTCTCACGGCTGATGAAGCCGTTGAATCTGGTCTCTAATGCTTGGGTATTTGTAACCATGGCGTTCGGATTATTAAATTCATCCTATCTCAATGGCATGTAATTGCAATCATCCGTATTGGAATTTGTTAGAATTGGGCACACGGGCGTGAATCGAGTTTGATAGTGTGAAATGCCTTACAGGTGCCAGAAAAGCGCACACAGGGGCGAACAGGTGGCAAGAATCGTGTCAGAAAGGCTCAAGAGCCAAAGGGGGTCTCAAAAAAAATGACAATATCTGTTTAAAGTGGTATTCTAAGTTTACAACTGAATAAGAAAAGTAGCCTAAACCGCCCTGCGGCATGGCGAAAAAAGTCCCGTCGGAGCTAGAAAACCTATCATATAGGACTGCTCTGACGGGCTACAACGGGAAACTGCTGTAGAGGGCTTCGGCTCTCACCTATGTGGTAGGTTTTGTGCATTTCATAATTTTATAAACTAACATGAAAAAATATCTTCCATCTTTAATTATAGTGACATTGATTGTTCCTTCAGTTGCATTTGCGTCTTGGTGGAATCCTATAAGCTGGTTTAACGGCTGGTCATTTTCTAATAATTCAGATTATAAAACTCAAGTATTGGAAAAACGAATAGCGGATTTAGAAAACAAATTAAATAATAATTCGAGCACGACCACGATTGCAACATCAACCGTTATTACTGCAACAACTTCAATAACAAACAAGGTGATTAAAAAATCGCCCGCTCCAGTTGATAATTCTGCAAATATACAGGCGCAAATTAAGGCGCAAGTCGAAGCAACCCTAAAGGCTAAAGCGGAACAAGATGCGTTGATCGCTAAACAAAAAGCAGATGCACAGATACAAGCCAATCAAGCAACTTGCACAGCGATTAACGCTGAGGAAACGACGCTAGAGAAAAATCTATATGATTCTATAACCTATTTTCAATCAACTATATATCCTATCTTTTCCAGTAGAACAAAAGACGATTTCGTCACGAACTACAACAACCTACGGTATGCCCATGACAGCTTCTACAGGGATATTGAAGATTTTAAGAACAATGATATTGCAAGGGTAAAATCACAATATCTTGACAATAGTTACATTCAATCAATTACAGATAACCTAACGAATTTCTCTAACGGATTTGAGAATACATATGAATCATTTGAGACTGATTTTCTCATTTACCAAAATGAAAATCCCTATGATAGTTATGACAAAAATCGGGCGATTGATAGAGCTACCAATGATTACAATATGCAAAAAACTAACCTCGGATTGATAAAAAGTACTTTGGATTTATGGCACATAATGCCCAGTAAATATCAAGAGGCCAGAATTAAATACGGCTGCACTTCATCAATTAATTAATCATTAAGATCAAAAAAATGAAAAACAAAGCTTTAATTCTTTTCGCAGCTATAACGATTATTGCCATCGGGTTCACCAATCATGCCGAGGCTCGTGCACGTTACGGCAGCGCTCGTATTGGCGGCTATACCAGTCACGGTAAGGCAAGCCATTACAGTGGTGGCTACGTGCGGTCGACACATACGTATAAATATTATTTGAAGCACTAAACATGAAGAATTTTGCTAAAGAAAATTGGTTTAAGCTGGCAGGGCTAGCTACGGTGTTGATTCTCGGTGTTTTGCTGATATATCATTCAGGCACCGAACAGAAACAAAAATATTCATACAGGAAAATCCAAGACAGCGAAATTTTAGCTGTGGTCCCTACTGGCTATCATCTTGCGCAAATAGAGGATGGAAAAAATGATGTTAATTATATTCAAGCGCATTTAGAAGATACAGCTGATGATGAGGTGGTATTGATTCTTGAAAGTGACCAGTATCAAGTCGGCTTGAATATAAAAAGTCCTGTTATAGTGAAGGTTTTGAAATATAGTCATGAAAGTGATCGGTGGCTTGAATATGCTAAAACAGCTTTACAAGATGATTCAAATATTAAGTTCAGCTATAGGTTGATAGATATTGACGGTGACAAAAATGATAAGATCGTTTTGTTCCCATTTATATACTCCTTAAATGATATGTATTTTGATGACTCAGGTAATCCTACTGGAGTAAAGCCAGAAGCTACAATGCATCAAGCTGTTGCAATTTTACAGTTAAAAGACGGGGGTCTCGCGGATATGATTCGATATGGTCATGGTGGACCGATGATAGACAATGTTACAGCTGACGGAGGTTCTGACTCTGGTTTTGTTGGTGCTGATGGCTCTTTAATTTTCGCAAATTATGTTAAACCGCTCGGCGCAAGTTGGAAAGGATGCTATCCAATCCAATATCAGCGTTTTTTCTTTAAGAAAGACGCCGCGGAATTTCTGACTCCTAATGGAGCATTTATGAAATATGATGAATTTATCACCAAGCAAAAATACACAAATGACGGAGCAAGAGTTGCCGAAAATCCTATGGTAGATAATAATTTAGAAAAATGCAGCTTTATTATATACGGCGGCAGCGCAATGATCGACGAAAATCAGATTAACGCTATCCCACTTTCATTTATGCAGACTCCAAAGGACACTACCTTAGTAACAGTAAAGGGAAAATAACATGGAAGATAAAATTGCACGTAAATTAACGGTCTTATTGGGTAATGATGAGTACGGCAAAGAATTGGCTATCGATTTTTCAACCGTCAAGCATCTCCTTGTCGCCGGATGCACTGGTTCCGGCAAATCAGTTTTATTGCATAAAATTATAGCCACATTGCTTGAGAATAATTCTCCGCAGGAATTGAAATTCATAATGGTTGACCCGAAGATTATAGAGCTTCCAGTCTATAATGAGGTCCCTCATCTGCTTACACCCGTGATTACGGACCAGAAGAAAACCGTCCTAGCTCTCAAATGGACAGCGAAGGAGATGAGCAGACGTTATGATGTTTTCAAAGAAAATAAATGTCGAAGTATCCAAGAATATAATGGTGCAGAAAAGATGCCAAGAATTGTAATCGTAATTGATGAGCTTTCCGATTCGATGCAGACATATCCAAAAGAGACCGAGCCTGCTATCTTGAAAATTGCTCAGATGGGGCATGTTGCCGGGATACATCTGATTCTATCGACATCCCGACCCAGCACCAAAGTCTTTACTGTGTCCATACGGGATGCAATCAGTGCACGCATAGCTTTTCAAACAGCATCAATTCAGGATTCAAAGGTCATTGTCGGTATTGAGGACGCTTGTAAGTTACGTGGTGCCGGAGATATGCTTTTCCGAGACGGACTGAAATACCCCATACATGGCCAGATCGACCTAATCTCACATGATGATGTTAAATCACTGTGTAAACGTCTACAAAATACCTATAAAGATTATGTACCAGCTGAAGTCGCAGTTAGTGAATCTTCCGATGAAACTCATGATGATTTATACGATGAGGCATGTGAAGCAGTAGTATCAGCCGGAGCCGCTTCCACGTCATATATTCAACGTAAACTCGGAGTAGGATACTCACGCGCTGCACAGTTGATGGATATGCTCGAATCGAAAGGTGTTATAGGTCCGGCACAAGGAAGCAAACCGCGACGAGTCATTCCAGAATCAAAAAATTGAGAAGGTATTTTTTCATGTTATGATGTGTTCACAACGGCTACGGCTCTCCCCGAAAGGGGTCAGTAACAGAAAGACTCGGACAATCGCCCGAGTCTTTCTTTCGTAATGCCTACTCTATTCTTACGCTTCGACTTTCAGTTGCGCCTGCTTAAACACTTTCATTTGATCATCATTGGCCTTGCGAGCGGCTTCAGCAATCACTTCTCTCTTAGTATTTTCAGGTGCACGCAAAAAGAAGTCGGAAAATCCATTGTATTGCGACAAATCAGTGTTCTTTTTGCTGGTAAACAGCTTTTTTAGCATTTTTTTCATAATAATTTCTCTAAGTCATCCTTAGTATAAGCTTTCCCGAGGTAGTCGTCAATTTGCTTGCCGTCCTGCGCTATTGCAATGATTTCTTTCACATCATGGGTTTCGAAGTTTTTCTTTACAAGGAATATGACGACCTTATCATCAAAATCTTTCCTTATACGGCATATTGTTTCCCGCGATTCAATAAAAGAGTCGACAAAGGCAGATTTCGGTATATTTCTGCCTTCAAGCTTTTCGCGAGCTTCTGTAAATTTCCAAGCAACTTCAGGCTGCTGATAGACATAGAAAATCATGACCAAACGACTACGAGCAAGAGAGCGCTTGATGTTATTTACAGCCTTCTCATATTTTGAGAAGGTGCCATCAAGCAGAAATGTTTGCTTCTTATCTAACGCTAAGTCATGAATCCTATCCACTAAAATCGAAACGGCACCTTGAAAGAGATAGGAGTTCGAGCCTGTGTAACCCGGGATGAGCCTTCGTAACTCGTCACCGTCGATTCGGATGACCTTATGTTTCTTGCCAGCCTCGAGCGTATTTATAAGAGCTTTGGATACTTCGGTTTTGCCCGCACCC
The DNA here is from genome assembly GCA_037144235.1 of Candidatus Tayloriibacteriota bacterium. Lineage (GTDB taxonomy): Bacteria > Patescibacteriota > Minisyncoccia > Phycocordibacterales > PALSA-1337 > C7867-002. The sequence continues at coordinate 10,944 of JBAWXC010000009.1, forward strand.
GGTGATCCTGCCATAAATACAGAAAACGGCACCTCGTCTGGTGCATATTTTGAGGTATCGGTCAGCTCTTTAGCAATGCGTTTCTTATTCGCTCGAGCAAACTCATCGGCTGCAAGTTTTATTTTTTCTGCTTCATCCATGATATGATTCTAACATCTAACTGAACGAATAGTGCTACCACGACCTCACGATTTCAAAAGGCGGATAGCCGGAAAGGCCCAGGACAGAGGTTCTGACTTCGTTCAATAGGGCGCACACGTACATTCTCTACAACAGCAAATCAAAACCCCACGCACCACCACCAGTGACGATAAGCGACAATGCCATGGCGAGAAGAAGAATATAGTAGTTGATACCATTAGTGAAGAGTGCTTTATCTCTCGCCTTGAAACCAAGCTTGATGATCAAGATAATCGCGTTCATCAGAGCCGCGAGTTGAGTATACAAACCGATGATGAGGAAGAGGGCGATGAATACTTCGACAGCACCATAGATCTTCGAATTACTTCCTGAACTATGACCTTGGTGAACAACTTTTTTGTAACCAAAATATGCGAGTGTGATACCGAGTACGATACGGATGATGAACGGACCAAAATGTTCATAGGTGAAGAATGAGGGGAATAATGAAAGCATAGGGGTATAGATTATTAATACCTCTTAATTGTAGCAGGTTTAGGCTTGCTTATGTCTACCTCTTATTGTTTACTGATGATATGACATACCTCATTCTCGACAACATACGCAGTGTTCACAACGTCGGATCACTTTTTCGTACTGCTGAAACACTTGGTATATCAAAGATATATTGTATAGGAACAACACCGACACCGTTGGATCGTTTCAAAAATAAGAGAAGTGACTTCAGTAAAGTATCACTTGGTGCAGAAGAATCAGTTTCTTGGGAACATGTACACGATGGACTTGAATTGATCAAAGCACTCAAGAAAGAAGGATTCCATGTGATCGCTTTGGAACAAGCAGACAATTCAGTTGATTATAAATCAGTGGAAGTAAAAGATAAGACAGCAATTATTCTCGGTAATGAAGTTGATGGGGTTGATCAGGCATTACTCAACGCATGTCATGTGATTGCGGAGATACCTATGATGGGAGAAAAAGAATCCTTGAATGTGTCAGTGGCAGGTGCGGTGTTTCTTTATAGATTACTTGATAGAACGACGAGATAAGTGTTTGTTGAGTGTTTGATGAATAGGGCAGAAATGAGTTCCTCGTCCACCGAGTACAATGCGAGCGATAATACCTGCACATCCTTTCTTGTCACACTTCGTACCAGTGCGTTGATAGGCATGATGACCTTCATGAAATGAACCTTTTTCTCCATGAACATTGCGATAGTCAGACGTAGAGTCACCGCCAAAGTCTATGCCTCGTGCAAGAGTACTTTTGAGTGCCTTGAATAGGGAACTACGTTGTATGGGTGTTACGTCCTCAACTTTTTCAAGGGGATGTATACCTGCACGCCAAAGGGATTCATCGGCATATATGTTTCCGATTCCTGCAATGATGCTTTGATCCATGAGTACTTGTTTGATCTTTCCACGCGGACGAAGTGATATACGTTCAATGAATACTTTTTCAGTGAAGATTTTTTCTAGTGGTTCAGGCCCAATATCTCGTACATGATTTGATTCATGAATAGGTCCATGCACCAGAGTTACTTTTGCAAATTTGCGTACATCAGAGAGTGCGAGGTGTTTGTGATTTGAAAAACAGAGCATGAAGCGTACGTGACGATTAAAAGGATCTTTGAGTGCATCGGGTTCGATCGCTTCCCATGGATCTGGTTTATTTTTACTATTGAATGTGTAACGTCCATAGAGAAGGTGACCGGTCATCTTCATGTGTACGAGAATTGTTGAGCCATTATCCAAGTGCATGAGGATATTCTTGGCTCTACGGGTGACAGAAACAATCTTCTTGCCGAGAATATCTTTTTTAAATTGCGTGAAGAATACAGGATCCTTGATAGTTTTTGATCCTTTGAAATGGGCACTGTTGTAGTTTGACCATGCGTCAGTGATAGTCAGTCCAACTACATGTTCTTGTAGGCCAATGACCGTTGTTTGTACTTCGGGTAATTCAGGCATATCGGCATAGTAGCAAATACTGCTATAATATCCACATGCGTTACTATATTGCTGTTCTTTTTGTCGTCTGTGCTTATGGCCTCCCATGGGCAGTCACGACATATCCACAACAATACAAGACACTTCTCTCCAACATTGACCATGCAGGACTTCAATATGCAACTGCACTTCTTTTTCA
>JBAWXC010000010.1:0-13205 GCA_037144235.1 Candidatus Tayloriibacteriota bacterium
GCTTCTGGAAGACGAGATAATTGATCTTTCATAATAGTAATATCCGCCGCCTCAATCGCTGCATCTGCACCAACACCTCCCATAGCGATAGACACGTCCACCAATGCAAGTGATGCCGCATCGTTGACTCCATCGCCGATATATCCCACAGTCTCCTTCTTTTTTCTTTTGTTTTCAAACTGACGGATAACTTCTACTTTTGTTTCAGGAGTCATATTGGCATGAATGTCATCGATACCCAATTCACGTGCCACTGCGATAGCGGCTTTTTCATTATCACCTGTGAGCATATGCCATTCGCGGACACCGAGCTTTTTGGTTTCTTGAATAATTTCTTTGACGTGTGGTCGGAGTTCGTCACGATATGATATGAGACCAATTGCTTCACCATTGACTGAGAGTGCGACGACACCACGTCCTGCGTCTTTTTCGAGAGCAACATCACGGACGAGCGCTTCTTCAGTATGCACTCCTTTATCTTGTAAGAAAGAAAGACGACCCATGAGCATATGTTCCCCATCATGTTCAAATGACACACCTTGGCCAGGAATTTCATTCAAGCTATCAGGAGCATGAATGGCAATCTTTTGTTCAGCGATATATTCCAGAATAGCGCGCGAAACCATATGACGTGATTCGGAGGCACCCATAGCAAAACGTTTGACGATATCTTGTTGTGTCCATGAATGATACGCACGAATATCGACAACCTGTGGCTTGCCTCGAGTGAGTGTGCCTGTCTTGTCAGTCAAAATATACGTGAGATGTGACATCTGTTCAAATACGGTTGAACCTTTAACGATGATACCTCTACGAGCGGCACGACTAATAGCCGAAGTAAATGCAAGTGGCACTGCAACAGCAACATCATCTGCACATACCACCAATAATACTGAGAGGATTGTACGCGGTGATAAGCCGTACATATACATAACGCTTGCAGCAAGTAATGAGAGACCGATATACCATTGTGTGAAGCGGTCCGCCATACGCTCAGCGTCATTCTTGTCACGACTCGCTTCATCAATAAGAGAGATGATGTGTGACAATGTTGTATCTGCACCTACTTTGAGCGCACGCACAACGAGTGATCCTGATTCATTGACCGTGGCAGTGTAAACAGAATCTCCCTTTTTCTTTGGTACCAATTCACTCTCACCGGTAAGTGAAGATTCATTAACATCTGCGGTTCCTGAAGTGACAATACCATCGACGGGCATACGGTCTCCTGATTCGACGAGTACCAGATCCCCTTCACGTACTTCTTTGATGTGTACTTCCTTGATTGTCTCACCTACTTGAATACGTACACGCTCAACGTGATACTTCATCAGACTCTGAATCGTTTTCTTGGCGCGCTCTGCAGTGATACGATCGAACAATCGGGCAAATGCCAACATCAAGGTAATAAAACCAGCAGAAAACCATTCATGCGCAATCAGAGAAAATGCGAGCGCAATAACCGCCAACAAATCAACTGAGAGTTGTCTCTTGATCAACGCTTTTACTGCTTCAACTGCCACAGGAATAAGTCCGACAAAAGTCAGACTTGCCAAGAGAATGTCTCCAATTTTCTCTTCATGAAAGAAAAAAGATGCGATCAGAGAAATAGTCGTCGCTACGATCAAAATAATATCGAGCACAGAAAGTGCCGTCTCACCTATATCATGCCAATCTCGTGTGGTCACCTGAACTGAATCATTCGCTATATTCATGACCATATTATAACAGTTCTAGCCCCACAGCAGGATACATACTTTTTGCTTCAGGAATAGAGACTTCGCGGTACACTAGTTTAGAAAAAAGTTTCCATTCCTGAAGCAAAAAGTATGTATCCTGCTGTGGGGCGACACTCAAATAGATATTACTTCCCTGTGCATATCATGTGTATACGCCACCTTGCCAATCCGGCCACAAGAGCTATGATGGCTCCTAGTCTCTTTGAACAATACAGTAAACCCAGAACCCTTTGAAAATACTATGAAAACACACTGTTTGGTAGGCGGTCTACTTACGGCGGTTACACCGGTCATGATTCATGCGCAGGATACGTTGACTCACATGCCGCAATTCAGTTCTTCGTGTGCCATGGAATACATGGGACATACCAATGCAACTATTGAAATCTTTCCTCCGGAATACTCGTATCGTCACATCGAATATACGGAACCGGAGAAAACATTGCTTGCAAAATGGGTCGGCGAGATGAATCGTCATCCCGATCCGTTCATCAACGCATTTGGCAACCCTGCGGAATACACCTGGGCAACCAGACTTCAGACTGCACGGTATGACTGGAATGATACCTACAACGGAGCTGGTCAGCACGCTTTCGAGAGCACTGCTGGCGATGCATTACGTGAAGCATCTGTATCGTATTTCCCTGTCGAACAGTATGAATCATGGGGAGAACATGCACTTGCATGGTTCATCCATGGCACCATCGGCAACACTGCTGAAGCGGAACACAAGACGATCACTGCTGTGCCTGATGCATCTGATGTGTCATGGTATAGCGAGAACCAGGTCAAACGGTTCGATGGTGGTGTTCGCCTGTTCGATGATCGACCTTACGTATATGGTCGGGCGCGAATCGGTTCTTATCAAGGCAGGCCATTTGCGACTGTCGCAGGGCGTTGGTATTACGACATTGGTCGTGGAAGTGATCGTATCGAACTCGAAACGACCCTTGCGATGCCTTACAAGTTCAACTGGAAAGTCGCCATGCAAACTGATCCGTTTCACTTCAGTGATCAAAACGGCGCAGTCGTGTCGACCTATATTCAACACGTTGACGGCAGTATCTTTGACCACATGTCACTTGGTGTAGTGCAAAATCACGAGACTCTCGTGGTGGCTATGGCCAATTTCAAGTGGTGACACACTTATAATTCGCACAATTCAAGGCGCGACTTTTCCGGAAGGAAAAGTCGCGCCTCTTCTTTGTATTTATTATAAATTCGTAATATCCCTCACCGAGAATAGATCCACTGTCCACTCAAACATAATACGAATACGCTTCTTCCATGAAGCAAACTTGAACAGATAAATCGTTCTCCACATATACCACGCGATCTTTCCTGAAATCTTGAATCCTCAGACTTCACCGAGAGCAAACCACGAACCGAGAGAAACGAAACTTCCCTTTGAATGATATGAGAATGAACGGAGTTTTTTACCCTTTATTGAAGCGAGGATATTGTATGCGAGAATATCTACCTGTCTCGTAGCAACTTGAGCCAACATAGGAAGTGTCATCGGTTTTCCCGTGACTGGCACATTCGAATCTATATATCCCGCAACATCACCACATGCAAAGATACGATCTGCTTCAGTGAGCTTGAAATACTGATCAATAGTGAGTCGGCCTGCAGTCAGTATTGGATTGAATGTTTCAAAATGAGGAATATTCGCTTTGACGCCAGCAGTCCAGATGACGGTATGCGCAGGAATAGACGCATTGCCTTCCAGTTGAAGACCGTCCTTGGTCACCGCAGTAACGATGGTACTGTTGTGAATCATGATCCCTTGTGCAATGAGACGCGCTGTCGCTTTGGCACGTGATTCTGGACTGAACTGAACGAGCAATTCTGGTCCTGCATTGACGAGTGATACTGTCACTTCTTCGGCATGACATGGATATGATGTACAGTCAGTCTTGCTATAGTACCTGTGTGCAACATCATGAACAAAATCAGCAAGTTCGGCCACTGTTTCTACACCCGTCGGACCTCCTCCGACAACGACAAAAGAAAGTAATTTTGCACGTTCATCTGCTTGCTTGGACAATACCGCTTGTTCAAATGCATTGATAACATGTGCACGAATAGCGGTGGCATCAGCGAGATTTTTGAGTGGTAAAGCGAATTTTTCTGCACCAGAAATACCGTAATAGTTGGTATCTGCTCCGGTTGCAATCACGAGATAGTCATACGGAACGATACCGACAGATGTCTTCACGCTCTGTGCTTCACGATCGATACTGATAATATCGGCTTGAATGATAGTCACCCCTGAATCAACGAACACTTCACGAAGTGGTTCAGCGACAGATGATGCAGACAATGAGCCCGTTGCTACTTCATGCAACAACGGTGTAAACAAAAAATAATTGGTCCGACTGATGATAGTGACATCGATCGCACCTGCCTTTATCTGAGGAATGAGTTTCTTGGCGAGATAGACGCCACCAAATCCAGCTCCAAGAATAACGATATGAGGTTTCAGCATGATGGATATTTTAACATGATACGTCTGTTAGTACGATACGACTTATCTTTATGGTTCATATATTAAAAGCTGCAGGCGCGGAACATATTTTATTATGAGTCTGAGGACTGTCTGAGCACCAGTACAATTGCTAGTCATTTTGACTGGCGACCCTCGCTCCGCAAAAAGTCAAAATGGCTTGCAATTGTTTGGTGCGAGTTCCGCAAGACTCATAATAAAATATGTTCCGCGCCTGCTTACCAACTACAACCCTGCAATCCTAATTGCCCCATACAACACCAGAGCCCCACATAACGTCATAACCGTCGTCAATAATTTTGGGTGATTGTGATGACTCTCTGGAATGAGATCACTCGCACCAATATACAAAAAGAAACCTGCAAATACCGCCAAAATAATACTCAGTCCTTGTTCACTCACCGTGAAGAACATCGTTGAAATAACTCCACACACAGGAGCAAGTGCATCCACCACCAACCAACTCACTGCACTCTTTGAATGACCTTTGTGTCGAAGAATCATACTCACCGTATTTATCCCATCAGAAAAATCGTGCACCAAGACCGCAACTGCCACGATAATTCCCACTGCTGAAGAAACTTGAAATGCCAAACCGATTGCAATACCATCAATGAAACTGTGCACCGACAGACTTCCTGCCCCGAGAATACCCTGATTCATCTTTTTTGATTCAATATGTTCAGGATTGTGACTATCATGATGTGTATGAATATGCGTCATATCGCCGAAACCTGGAACTTCATCATCTTCATGCGCATGAGCGTGCAAGAATACAACACGATCGAGAATCAAATATGCAAGAAAACCAACAACTACAAATGTCATGATTGTCTCTACACTGTAGACATGTGAACCAAGATTGATCGCTTCAGGAATGAGATCAAAGAATGCAACGGCGACAACTGCGCCAGCACTGAAACCGAGAATGAGATGGAGCTTATCCTTGAATTTGATTGCCACAAAACCACCTACGAGCGTAGCTATGAGGGTCGCAATTGAAATAATCAATATCATATGGTGTTGTAAAAAGTATATGAGAAAACCTAGTTAATTGCAAAGATAATGAACAATACCAAGAATGCAACTGCTGCAACTCCTTTGATGATTGTACCTGCAACTGTACCTGCAAAACTACCCATCGCTGCTTTGTGCGCCTTCTTGAGATCTTTGGTGCGATACCATTCACTACCCAATATACCGAGAAACATACCGATCAAACTTCCTACGACAGGTACAGGAATGAGGAACGAGCCAAGTACAAGACCGACAAGGCCCCACACAAGTGACTGCCAGGTAGCGCCACCCCACTTTGCGCCCGCAATACCTGAGATCATATCTGCTGCCATAGCGACGATGACCAGAGAAGCCAAGACCACAATATCCATTGAAGTAAGATGAACAAAATGATCATAAAAACCAAAACATATCGCAATCAGGAGCATATAGAACAAGCCGGGAATGTTTGGAATAACCGAAAGAATGATTCCTGGCACGAGTAATAGAGCTGAACTGATGAGTATAGTGATGTCCCACATGAGAGTATTATACTACGAATAGACAATTATCACTTGATGAAACCGTGTGATTGCAATGACCAAAGCTTGGCATACAAACCATTTTTGGCGACGAGCTCATCGTGACTACCCTGCTCCAAGATTGAACCATGATCGATAACAACGATTCGATTCATCTTGCTGATCGTAGAAAGTCTGTGAGCAATGACGACGACAGTCTTGTCCTTCATGAGAATATCCAATGCATCTTGGATCAACATTTCTGAATGTGAATCCAAACTTGAAGTAGCTTCATCGAGGATCAAGATCGGAGCATTCTTCAAAATAGCTCGCGCAATCGCTACACGCTGACGTTCACCACCAGAAAGTTTGATGCCACGCTCACCGACAAACGTATCGTATCCGAGTGGTAATGCGCTGATAAATTCATGACAATGCGCGAGCTTGGCAGCACGGATCACCTCTTCATCGGTCGCATCAGTTCTACCGTATTTGATATTGTCTTTGAGAGAACGGTGGAACAAGATCGGATCTTGTGGAACAAAACTGATCGCTTCACGCAGACTACCTTGAGTAACCTTCTTGATATCTTGACCATCAATAGATATGGAACCCTCTTGAATATCATAGAGACGCATGAGCAATCTGACGATCGTAGATTTTCCTGCTCCCGATGGTCCGACAAACGCAACTCGCTCACCTGGTGTGATATGAAGATTGATACCATTCAAGACAGAAACACCTTCATTGAAATGAAAACCTATGTTATTGACATCGATCGCTCCTGCAGTAACTTTCAAGTCAGTAGCATCTGCCGCATCTTGGATACCATGTGAAAGTTTCATGATCTCCACAGTCTCTTTTGCATCTGCAAATGCTTCATAGATATCACGGAGAATACGACCCCAACTCCAGAAGTTGTACATGAGACCAAAGACGTACATTTGAAGCAAGATAAATGTACCAACCGAGATCATACCCATACCCCAATACTTGATCGCAACATAGAAAATGATGAATTCAGTACAGACATTTATGAATGCTTGGATTGCTTCCGTTGCATTGGCAACATTCCATTTTTTGGCAAGAGCTTTGGTATGAAGTGTATTTGCAACACTGAAAATCTGCGCTTCATGAGAAAAGCGATTGAACATCTGAATGGTTGCATGATTGGACAAACTGTCAGCGAGTGCAGCTGAGGCGCGTGATTCGACTTCGGCGGATGCAATATCATATGGTATTTTCCAGCGAGCAAAGATAAAAGCAATGACAAAGAAAACAATCATCCATACAATAATGGCATACGTGAGTACTGGTTGTGCGTACCAGAGTACGATACATACACCGATCACACGGACCATAATAGGTACTATTTCTTGGAAGAAACGATCCATGACACGTTCAAACGAACGCATGAAACGATTTATCTTTTGTACGAGCGAACCACTAAAGGTGTTACTAAAAAAGGCATATGAATGTCCGAGAATATATTCATAGGCATCCTGACGCAAGTGATTCATGATCCCTGTTTGAATATAAACAACCGTGAATGAGTAGATACGCAAAAATACCCATGCAATCATGTTCATTGCAAACACGAACAAAATCAACTGAACGAGCTGTGGCATGGCTACTGAGATAGGTACATTTTTTGCGAGAATATCAAAAAATTTCTTGTAATAAATAGGAGCAATAATACCTCCAGAAATGACAGGTATCACCGTGGATACAAATGCAATCAACATGAAAAGCCAGTATTTTCCCGCAATACGGGCATATTCTCGCAACACATCTGTAACTGTAGCTTTGGGGAGTGATTTGTTTTGCATATATAACCTCGGATATACCGAGTGATTCAGTATACTATAGAAAAGTATCTTATATAACCGTTACATCCAATCCCACTTTTCCTAACATAACAGCTACCTTCTCACAATATTCTTGAGACCCGATACATACCGTAGCACTTCCTGTCCTGTCAGCCACAGAAGTTATATCTGTAGCTTTTTCATTCGTACAACATATAGCTCGTACAATCTGAGTAACAACTTCATCAAATGAATGGCAGTAACAATTAAATATCACAACTTTCCACTCACCCTCTGAATAATCAGTATTTTTTATAAGAGGTGTAACTATGATCTTTTTCTTTGTAATGGTTGATGTGTTCATTATTGAAAATAAAGTCTATCTTGGTTAGAGGTCTGATCGTTAAATAATTATCTGCAATACTCATTATACTCTGGATAATTATCTATAACGTGCTTTTTCCATTCAGCAGTTTCATTATGACCTCTCAGATCTGTCTTTCCATATACGAGAAGAATCGATACAAACTGCTTATCTTTGTGCCATGCAACAATACACCTATTTCCTGAAGACTTTGCAGATTCATTAGTCTTGGCGACTTTAAATTTCGTCTTAACAATAAAAATATCACCAGCATCAGATCTTGATATGATTTCGGCTTTATCTGTATTCAATAATGAATCAATACGCTCAAGCTCGGCGATAATAGCTTTCAAGGTGATATTCCAATGATTGTTATATTTTCTTTCAAAGCCTCTTATAAAATGACTTTGAGCATATGTTTCAATCTGTACAGAATAATTACCTTGCATGAAATTAATACACCTTGTCGGCGTCTTCTTGAGTTATGAGTTCATAAGGTATCACCTCATTATCTCGACAAATAGTGTACGGCAATTGATTGTGCGTGAAATTAACGATTTCTTGAGTTCTTTTGTCTTTCCACTTTTTAGCAATCTTTTCCATAAGAACTTTTTCTTCAGAGGATATAGCAATGAGTTTTTCATTTCTATTACTCTCTGATTCACTTATCAAAAAGACGTCTTTTTCACCTTCTTTTGTTCTATCAACATTAATTTTTCCACTTTCTTCCAATTCATCCAGTGCACGAAAAAAAGTATCCGGCACCGGACCATATGGAAACTTCTTGTATTGCATACCACTCATACTTTCCAAATGTTCATAGAACCACGCAAAATCTGCTAAATATAAAAGTTTAGCAAGCTTAGTCTTGGGAACTCGTCCATTTCTGGTAGTGGATATTTCCATACGCAAATATACAAGTATCATCTGTTTATATTTTTCAATATCTTCAATTGTCCCCGAAACAAATTGGTTTAAATTTACACCCAAAAAATTGGCGAGTTTTTGTGCTTCTTCGAGATCAATATTTTCTTTTTTGCCTGCCTCGAGTGCTGTATATGTAGGGCGAGAGACACCAATAATCTTGGCTACTTCATCTTGAGTAAGACCCTTTTTAATACGAAATTCTTTTACTTTTTTGATATACTTGTTTGTCATACAATCAAGTATATCAAAATTAAGTAAAAAGTCAAGCAAATATTGTCAGAAAATTGACATGTATTACGAGCCTATACGTACTAATCAATTAAACTCCTAAAGAAATCTCTTGTTTCTTTATCCTGACTATAAATATAACAACCTCTCATACCACGAGTCATGAGTGTTCTGTATGTATTTTTGATAATTCTATCTACCTCCTTCATAGTTTCAACCGGTTTTACTTTCATCAGTGCCTTATAACCTTTGAGTGACATATCTGATCGTGCACGCTTAGATGGGTCTGTAACGATTTTCCCATTTCTAACCAAGAGATCTGGTCCGATGATGACCCCAACATAATCCACCTCCAAACCCTGAGAAGAGTGAATACATCCAATTTCATTTACAGAATCTTTTGCAATAAGCCACAAACTACCATCTTTAGCCAAATTCCATTTCATTGCAAAATTTTCTTCAGGAATTGTTATATCGAATATTTCAGGATTCCTACGACTTACCCAATTCCAACAATACCCTGCAACTAATCTCGCTTTGTTAGCTACCTTATTCTTCTCAAAAATAATATTCTTCAACTCTTGTACAGAATCAAATACTTTAATATCAAATTCTTTGCTATCTATTTTTTTATTAGCTGTTTCTGATATTTCTAATGTATTGTCGAGCCATGCAAGATATCCATCTGAACCATTACATCTAAATTGTGAAGCCAAATCGAGTTCAACAATATCAGCGTTCACACTTTTAGCAAACTCTTTTATCTTCTCCGTATCACCTATATCTCGTAGTGTAACTTTTTGATCTTCATCAATAAAAAATATAGACACCCGACTTGCATGAATGATTTCTTTGATCTGATTATCACCCAAATTTCCATAAAGTCCTGACTTCTCATTCAGTCTATGAGCTTCATCAACAATCAAAGCATCAAAAACATTCCTATCAGCATTCACAAATGAACCTGATCCTGAAAAGAAATTGGTGATCTCGCTCCGAGTAAATAACCCTGTTAATTTATACTGATAAACTGTTCTAGGTGCAGCATTTTTTGAGACATATCTTGAATTTAAACCCAACTTACTCAATTCTGAAAGAAGATTGATTGCAACAACTGTCTTGCCCGTTCCTGGTCCTCCACGAACTATAACTACGGATTTACCGTCTTCACTGGTATGTTTTATTTTTGCCAAAATTGCTTCGTATGCAACTTTCTGATCATCAATCATTGCAAATTCAATATTTTTCTTCAGCATACCCCCAAGAACATCAGCGAGATGTTTAGAAGGTTTAATCTTTCCATTATCAATGGTGTACATCAAATTCGTATTATCACCATATTTGATATATTTCTTTATAAACTCACGTAGTTTATCGTTATCAGGCTTCAAAAATAATGGTGCTCGATCAATATAGGGTTTATAGAATGGATCTGTAATAATTCCATCATTAGAATAATTATGAAGATACGCACATGGTTGTAATTCAACACCTCTCTCATATACAGATGTATTGAACCACTTCAATAACGCATAGTATGACCACACTTGATATGAAGGATGGGTTACTTCTCGCATTTTTCCACCAACAAAAGTCTCAACAATACCATCTTTATTGGTCTTCTTTGCTTCCTGCCACTGCTTTAATTCTATTAAGACAGCCTGCTCAACATTCTCCGAATTTCTACCTGAAATAATAAAATCTATTCTCTTTGTTGTCTGTGGTATCTGATATTCGATTGTCACTCCTGAATCAGCAGGAATACCTTCATCTAACAAGACGTTGCTCATTCTTTGCATGGACTCTCTCCATGATCTTTTCTCAGCTTCTGGTACACGACGACCAGTCGCCTTGAAGTATGCTGACTCAATTATTCCATCAATATCATTTGTTAAGATATCTTTCAAAAAATCCACCTTTTCACGTTGATATACGATCATAAAAAAATTATTTCAACTCTGTATATTTAGTATGCTTGCCCTTTGCCTTATCTACCGGATATTTGGATTCATTCTTCTCAATCTTTTTCTCCAACGCATCGAGTATATCAATATTCAAATCATGACTCATGAGGAGGATCCAATAAAGTGTATCCGCCAATTCTTCAGCTATTTCTCCTTTGTGAGTCTTTACATACTCCTCCATTTCTTCCTTGTTCTTCCATTGAAAATGTTCCATAACCTCTGTCGCCTCGAGAACCAGTGAAAGTGCTACGTCTTTGGGATTATGAAATTGTTTCCAGTCACGTGCGTCACGAAATTTAATTATTCGATCTATGAGGGATTTCATGTTATGAATGATAGTCTGAAAGGAGAAATTATTCAATCTATATCATCTCTACCCCGGAAGTTTTCTTCCTACCCCCATGACGATTTCGTCATACCCCCCTCTATGTAGAGGCATATTTTCAATGTTTTTTAATATATACCCTATGACGTTTTCTTCATACCCCCGGAACAATACTTCCTACCCCTATCGTAAAGGCATTTCTTATTGCGTTGCTGCCGGTCTTCGACTCGAATTTTTTAAATAATACGGCTCTAAATATACACTTCGGTTTTAGAATTGTCTAAATTTTTTGGTTCGAGTCTCGGAGGGGTCAATTTATTTCTTCTTCGCAATGAAATGAAACATATGCCAATGCTTCATGTCGCCCTTGGCAGTCCTGTCATCTTTCTCGTCTTCTTTAAATGAGATTACTTCCAAGTTACCAAGAAGCTCTTGGGCCTGTTCTTTGGTATGAAAGGTCATATTAGAGTTCATCTTCCACTCATCTCTATCTCCAAATAACTGACCACAAAATACGCCACCTTTCTTGAGCGAGCTTTTTATCTCCTCAAACACTTTAGTAAAGTGATCCGGAACTGTAAAAGGTAGCGCAAACATTGCCGACGCAAGATCATATTCTGCTTTAGGAAATTTAAAATCTTCAAAGCTAGTTGTAAAGGTATGGAGTTTATCACTCGAAATATTCTTTGCCTCCTGCTCCATGAGCGGACTCTTATCAATCACTGTTACATCAAATCCTTGTTCGAGAAGATATTTTGTATCATTAAGAGCACCGCCACCAAGATCAATTGCCTTGTCTCTATTTGCTACATACTCAAGAGCCTTAACCAGTAAGGGTCGAGGAGGTTTTGCTTTGGTTACTTTATAGTAATCTGACCAATCTTTTTCTGACATAATTATTTATATTTTATCATTTTTACCCTCATTAACCATCCAGGACTCGAACTAAGTTTCTCTATATTTTCAGCTGTATTTTGGAATTTCTATTTTGACGGTTCCAAGACTCGAACCGCTCATTTTCCAAAATATGCTGCAGTATAAGGCTCTCCGGTCACTCCTCGATACTGCGCTGACTTTTGCTGCGGGACTTGGACTCGAACCAAGATACCAGCTTTCAGAGAGCTGTGTCCTACCATTAGACGATCCCGCAAAATATTTCTTTAATGAACTAACGTCACATTCCTACCATTAGACCTGCCTGCGCAGGCAGGCGATCCCGCAAGTTGTAAAAACATTTCAGCGAAGTGCTGAAATCAGTATGCAGAATACCTCAAAAAGACCGTTGGGGCAACTACACGAATAGGAATGCCGGGCAACAGAGGTATGCACACACGTACTTGCACCTCTTTCTCAAAAAAGTTATAACTCTTATGAATTGCAGTGCACAATCACATAAACCAACGAAACTACGACCCCTTATATCATATGAGCAACATACAGAACCCTCTCATCGAAGAGGCCCTCCGCAACGATGGTAAGACCATCATGGACACACTGGAAGCGATGAAAGTTCCCTTCCTTGAATGGGGCACCCTGCCCATGACTCGGCCGATCACTGATTTCGTGGAAGAATATCAGCGTGGGGCATTTGATTGGGACCTCGAAGCCAACGAAATCACCCTCAACATGAGCGTCGTCATTGTTAATGTTATGTATCATACCGGGACATCGACACTCGTCTTGCGCGAAAAAAATCGCAGCTTTGGAACCAAGGTTCACCTGCGCCCTTCATTTGGTGGCACGTTCGCCGAACGCCTCGTTCATAACGATACCTGCTACAGCGCAGCTATCCGTGGTATCGGCAAAAAGCTCGGCGAGCATACA
>JBAWXC010000011.1:0-13031 GCA_037144235.1 Candidatus Tayloriibacteriota bacterium
CTGATGGCTTCACACAGGTGATCGCAGTTGATTCACCGATACCAAAGCGCTTTGCAAATTCTTTGTTGACCTTGATAGCTTCGGCGCGAAGTTTCTTCATGACCTCTGGCTTGCGGACTGCAGGACAATCCCATTGACCAGTGATCGAAACTCCGAGGAGACGTTCACGTTCACAATGCTCTTTCCATTCCTTTGAGAGATAGGGGAAGTTCGTAAGAGATGACTGATATGTACCGAGGATCACCGCGACGCGCATCTTTTTCAACAGTGTTGCTTCGGTATCTTCTGCACGAGCAACGATCTCTGAAAGATTGCAGAACTGCTTTGATTGCAAGATGATCTCACCACATGGGTTGGTACCGATCGGACCGATGATGTGTTTGCCTGATAGGTCAAAGTAACCTTTGTATTCCTTGAGAGCTTTGATGCGACGTTCTGGAAGTGTACTTGCGAGAGAACCACGATTGAATATACCACGCTCACCTGAACGACTCTCGACGAGCGCCATCCATTCTTTGAGGAATTCTTCGTTGGTTGGCTTGTTGATATACACTGCTGAGTTGTTGGCCAACATGCGGTGTGGTTGAGAGATATAAAATGCTCCCTTCTTGGCATCGCGGATCTGTTCATCGCCGAGATCTGAGAGTGAGATCATGGCACTGCGACGAACACCACCAGAAACCACGCAGTCACCGATCATACAAATCATGTCATGAAGGTCGATCGGGCGGAGACGCTTGCCCTGACGAGCGAGCATAACCTGACGAGTAAAGGCGAGTAAACGACTGAGTGGTGCAGGACCTGATGATTTGCCACCCATAGTCTTGAGACGTGCTCCTTCAGGACGAAGAAGAGAGAAATCGAACTCAATATCCTTGCCCGCTGCCCATGTATGTGCACCGAGAGCGAGTGCATCTGCCCAGCCTTCTTTGCTGTCTGCAATCACATGCTTTTGAAGTCTCTCACCATTTTGCATTTGGATCTGTGGGAACTTCTCGACATTGGTACTTTCTACTGACCATCCTGCTCCTGTTCCACACATAGAGATGTACATAATCTCTGCAAGATCTTGGAATGATTCTGGTGCAATGAATGAACAATTGTATGCACAGACATTGGTGTTGCGTGCAGGCTTACCTGCAAACTGGAGCAAACGCATTGATGGCATCGCCTGTTGATGGAGGATCGCTTCGCGAATCTCCTTGTATTCAGCATCTTTGAGTTTGTTGCCGAGATTTTCTTTCATGAAGCCGATGTAGCGATCGACTGTCTCAATGTATGTCTCACGACGCATCTCAGTATCGATCCATCGTGAGTATGAACGATAGTAGACGAACTCACCGAGAGCATTGCGGAAATATTTTTGTGAGTCGGTTGCCAACTTGCGCACATGTTCTGGAATCTCAACTCCCTTTGCGCGAAGCTTTGCACGCTCTTCACGGTAGATCACATAGTGCTTGGCGGTCTTTACATAGTCAGCACGCATGAGTTCTTGTTCGACGAGATCTTGAGTACCCTCAACGGTTGGAACAAAGTTCTTGAATTTTCTCTTGATGCGTACGAGCTCTGCAAAAACTTGTTGTGCGACCATACGTGCATCATCCATAGTACCTTCTTGCATGGTATTCATGCCTTTGAAGATGGCTATAGCAATCTTTTCCATATCAAATGGAACGATGCGTCCGTCTCTTTTAATAATCGTAGGTATGGTCGGAGATTTAACCGCTGCTCCGGAAGCGGGTTTCTTTTTCTTGGGCATATAAAGTTCGCAGAATGTGCAGGCGATGCATCTTCTACGTGCTACTAATTTTTATAATCGAACGTTGTACTCTTTTGAGTGATCACACCTGTGTGCTTCATCCAAAAGTTTATTATTTGTATCCATTGTACTGCATATATCTACAAAGTAAAAGCACTCTGCAAGACTTTTTCACTTTTTTTCATATTCGAAATGAAAAAAAACATCTTGTGAAGAGAGACGTCAGAAAAAAGAGGTTTTATAAGTGTTTCCTGAAGAAAAAAATAATAAAAAAATGAAAATGAAAATGATTTTTTATCTTGTATGAGCAAAAAGGTGCACAAAAGTGCTGTTATCCACAGAAAAATTAAAATGTAAGTTGCGTACCTGTTGCCAACTTGAAACGATCTGCGTCCCCTGCTTGTATTTCAAGTACAAATGAAACAGGAGCTGGTGGTTGGAATGTTTGTGGATATGTATCCGGAGAAATATGTTTCGTTATTGAAACAATTTTTTTGTGTGAATCGATCCAGACCATATCGAGAGGGAAATTCATGTCCTTCATCCAGAAACTCGGCTTCGTCGGCTCTCCAAATACGAACAACATGCCAGAACTTGTCGCCAATCCTCTCCGATAACTGAGACCCAGTGATTTTTGTGCCTCTGTCTGTGCAATTTCTACATATATAATACCTCGTGGAACCTTAATCACTGTTGTTGACGCAGTAGAAGAAGCATATCCTGCGATAAATGCTTGCGTGCTACTTGCGATAGTTGAAAATGATTGGCTACTACGTGCGATCAATGCATCGAGTGGTTGAACTTTGTGACTATCAATTGCTTTTTGTGCAGAAAAAAGAAGGACGAGGCATGCTGCAAAAAATATACCTATGCGAAATATAATTTTCATATATTATTTCTTCTTTGCTTTCTTTTCTGATACTTGAAATTCAACTTGGGCATCACGTGCTGCCTTTCGATATGCACAATAATCACAGACTTTCGCTGGTACAGGTGGTTTGTCTTTCATCAAACATTCACGAATATCTCGGAGTGCCGGTTCAACCCATGAATCATCTCCTGTGTACGGGATAATATCGATATCAAATTCTAGTTTTGCATCAAATGCTTGGCGATCTGTCTTACCATTACAATAGACGAAGTATCCTGTTGAACTTACTTTAAAACCATTTTGTCGGAAGAGCCATTGATACACTTCCATCTGACGTTTGTATCCAATCTGCCATTCTTTGTCTAAACTAACTTTTTCTTCTTTACTCGTTGATTTGTAATCGACGATAATCAACTCCCCCTCAGATGTAACCCAGACATCATCGATAGCTCCTGTGACGAGCAGATTGGCTGACTCATATATATGACGGATACCCTTGAAGTTACTTCTCCATATATCCAAATCTTCATGAATAAAAGGAACAACATCCTTGAGTCCATAGGCATGCATGAGTGGATGAGGTCTCTTTTTGGCACGATGAATATCAAACTCCTTCTTGAGTAGTGCATCGACGGCCGAGTTGAGCGCAAATGGGAATCCTGGTGGTCTACCGACACCAAGTCTGCAATCCAAATAGAAACAGAGCTGACAATTCATGAAAAGGTCTATCTTTGAACGACTCACCTTGAATGGCTCGCTGTCTTGGGGATTGAATATATTTCTTGTTCGACGTGAATTGTAGTATTCAGACATACAAACATTCTAACATACCGTATTAAAAAAGTTCCCCGCTATAAAAGCGGGGTGTTGAACTAACATGTATAGAATTCAGACTGTCACCAAAGGTGTCTCTTGACGACGTCTGGCGATAGCTCGCGCAAGATCAGCTTCGGCCTTCTTGATCTTGGGAGTCCGCAATGCCGAACGGCGGACAATCGAAGGCGAAGTCACTCCAATCCAATATTGGACATCAATGAGAGGAACGAGTCCGTCAATCGTCATCCGAAACAATTTGTAAGACAAATGATTTTCGACACCGGCATTTTCGATCAAAGCCTTCAAGTCATTACCCGTGATCTCAAATGTCGGAATAGGTGTCTTGGCGCAGACCATTTTCCGATGAGGCGAAAACGAATCTTCCGCCCGGTCACCGAGGATACCGACAATACTATCATTGGTGGCTTTATTTGTCGGATAGATATAAGCCACTCTATTTTTTGGTTTTTTCATGTGAGCAATTTCCTTTCAATAGTCATACTACACCAACTCTGTACAAATATCAATATTTGAGGTACTATGTTTTTGACGGTCAAAACAGCTCCTTTTATGAAAACACCTCTATCTGATGAAGAAATCGAAAAGCGTATCGTAACCATGCTCGACGGGAGCACTCAACGAAAACCGGTCCACTGGAACGAACTCTACAAAAGATTCGTTGAAGGTGGAATCTGCACCAACGAACGCCTCGTGGCAGTCATGAACGGCTTGCTCATGCCCTGCGGTCCATACAGTGGCATGAATCACAACATCTTCAAGGGTGCACCTGTCAGTCAGTGACACTGATCATTGTCGGAACAAAAAACAGCGAATATCTCTTTGAGAAATTCGCTGTTTTATTTTATCTGTTATTTATTTGATACCGTCACCTTTTTCATCACGATATCAGTTGCAGGTTTGTCATTTGCTCCTGTTGCTGTCGTAGCGATCGCATCGACAACGTCCATGCCAGAAATAACTTTTCCAAAAATCGTATAGTTGTGAGGTAATGGATAATCTTTGTGCATGATGACGAATTGACTACCATTGGTATTTGGACCGGCATTTGCCATCGCGACTACACCGCGAACATACCCATTCTTGTATGAAGGAGTATTTGGATTGAGTTCATCTGCAAACTTGTATCCTGGACCACCCATACCTGTTCCCGTAGGATCACCGCCTTGGATCATGAAGCCCTGGATCACACGATGGAAGATAACACCATTGTAAAATCCTTTGTTAGCGAGAGTGATGAAGTTTTCAACGGTCTTGGGAGCATCGGTATCATATGTCTCAAAGACGATCGTGCCCTTATTCGTCTCGATAGTAATCGTGTGTGCTGATTGTGGTTGCATAAGTGTTTGAGTAGTAGTTGTAGATACAGTATTAATAATAGAATCTTGAGTTTGTGTTGATTGTGACGAGACGAGTGAATCCAATTTTTGAGTACTGTTTAATTTCCATTGTATTCCTGCCAATATCGCAAGAATGACGATCAATCCTCCGAGCCATATCAATTGTTTTTTGACCATGTATACATAAATTACTGCGGATAATACACAACGTACACACGATTATAGATTAAAAATCATAAATTACAAAGTATATAATTCTTTTGCTTTGGCAATAATCATGTTCTTTGCATCTTCAAGAGATGTATCAGTAAATCTAATTCCTGCCGCAGCTCTATGTCCTCCTCCACCGAGAGCAACTGCCAACTTTGAGACATCGAACTTCTGCGCATCGCGGCTACGCATACTCACAGTAATGTATCGAGGTTCTCTTTCAGTAAGAACCATCCCTATATTCCACCCGACAACTGATTTGAGTTTGTTCGGGATTTCACTATGCGTATCTTCAGGCGCTATTGATTTGTTTTGAAGTTGTTTGAATGATACCGATGCAATTGCAATAGTGTCATTCAAAAACAGTTCAATCGAATTGAGTGCCAAGGCCTCAAAATAAATAGATTCCTTGTTATTACTATTTTCCATGTGAAATATTACCTCAGGATATTCTGGTGCAATCTTGGCCAATATTGCACACGCCTCAAAGATACGATAATCGATTGGTGCATACTTGAGTCCTCCACTATCTGTATATATACCCATGAATAGATTGAGTGCAATGTCGTGAGTTATTTCAATTCCCCACGCTGTAAATAATTGGAATAATACAAATGCTGTAGACGAACACACATCAACCAAATTTATATCTGCATATGATTGATTGGATTTGTGGTGATCAATCACAATGGACTTAATCGCCAAAGGAAATGTTGGCACCTGTTTGTATGAGATCATACTCGGCGATCCACTATCGACGATCAAGAACAGATCGTATTCTGTGAGATCAACTTCACCAAAACTCTTATTGACGATCGTATCTATTCCTGGAAAATGAGAAAACCCTTCAGAAATCTTTTCTGAATCACCGCGTATGACCGTTGCCTTCACACCTAGTTGTTCACATGCAAACTTCAATGCCAATGCTGAGCAGACTGAGTCTGGATCAGGTGATGGATGACAATGTAACAAAATCGATCGTGCCTTTTTTATTTCAGCAAGAATAACTGGTGCTTTTTCTTTGATTGCATGTGAAATGTCCATACCGACAGTGTACTTCAATCACGCCGGAATCTCAATCTAAATCACATGTACAATCTATTGCATAAATCACTTTATAGTTATACTATTTATATACAGCCGATGACCCGCTGACAACGGTTAGGCAGAGAAAGAACGTTTGCAAAAACTAGTAGAATCTCTCGGCCCTGCGTCGTAAAGCAGAAAATCAAGTAAAAAACAGGGTGGCACCGCGATGAAATCGCCCCTGCGAATTTATTAGTAATAATGAATTCGAAGGGGTGTTTTCTATCTCTTCGACACACACACATGAAAAGAACATACATAAAAGATCTCAAAGATCATATCGGGCAGGAAGTTACTATAGCTGGATGGGTTGATGTTCGCCGTGATCACGGCAAACTCATTTTCATCGATCTCCGAGATATGAGTGGCAAAGTCCAGTCAGTCGGTTTGCCCAACAATGCTCAAGCTCACGAAACAGCCGGAAAAGTACGTTCTGAGTGGGTTGTTCGTGCCACAGGTATCGTTAACAAAAGACCTGAACGCATGATTTCCAAAAACAAAGAGACGGGCGAGATCGAACCAAATGGTGATATTGAACTCGAACTCAAGAATGTAGAAGTCTTGAATGAAGCTGAAACTCCCCTCTTCGATGTACGTGGTGATGGAAATGAAATAAACGAAGAGACTCGTTTGAAATATCGCTACCTCGACCTTCGCCGACCTCGTGCACAACACAATATTCGCTCTCGTCACAAGATCATCAAATATATTCGTGACTATTTTGATCGTGAAGGATTCGTCGAAATCGAAACTCCTATCCTCACCAAATCAACTCCCGAAGGTGCACGCGACTATGTCGTGCCTTCACGTCTCGAACCAGGCAAGTTCTACGCACTTCCTCAATCTCCTCAACAATACAAACAGTTGTTGATGGTTTCCGGCTTTGAAAAGTATTTCCAGATCGCTCGCTGTTTCCGTGATGAAGACACTCGCTCAGATCGTCAACCAGAATTCACTCAGATGGACCTTGAGATGAGTTTTGTTGATCGTGAAGATGTTATGGCAGTCAACGAAAAACTTCTCATCGAAATTGTCACTCGTTTGTACCCTCACAAAAAGATTCAAACTGTTCCATTCCCTCGTCTCACCTACAAAGAAGCTATGGAGAAGTACGGCAACGATCGTCCCGATATACGTACCGACAAAAATGATCCAAATCTTCTCGCCTTTTGCTGGATTATTGATTTCCCATTCTTCGAAAAAACCGAAGAAGGTGGTTGGACATTTACACATAACCCATTTTCAGCTCCACAGCCAGCACACATGGACAAGCTCATGAACAAACAAGATGTTGGTTCTATCCTCACTACTCAGTATGATATTTGCTTGAATGGTTTCGAGATCGGCGGAGGAAGTATCCGCAACCACAATCCCGAAGCATTGAAGCGTGTATTTGAAGTCATGGGATATCCAGACGAACAGATCCAATCAAACTTTGGACACATGCTCCGCGCACTCGCTTCTGGTACACCTCCACATGGAGGTATTGCTTGGGGACTCGATCGTCTCGTCACTCTCCTCAACAACGAATCATCGATCCGTGAAGTCATCGCTTTTGCCAAAACTGGTGAAGGTAAAGATCTCATGATGGAAGCTCCTTCACCTATTGCCGATCGTCAGCTCCGTGAATTGAAAATCGAGATTAAAACTAAAAAATAACATGAATACTACCTGGATATTCCTCATCGCTTTCTGTGCACCGATGGTGTACTGGAGAACACTCTTCTATATCGCAAAGCACACATTCAACACACCATTCACTCGTACCAAAACAGGTCTTCAAGTCCACCATCTCCACTACGGTGCACTCTTCACTATGATTGCGGTGATCACCATGTTGCTCACTCATACACAGAGTCCATACATCTGGGCACTACTCGGTCTTGGACTTGGTCTTATCATCGATGAGTATATTCCTTCTCTTCTTCTTCCTGGTGATAGACCTGTCGAACTCGGAGTGTATGATAAGTCATTCAAGCCAACCGTTATTCTCTTCCTTGGAATAGTCATTGTCACTGTTATCTTATATTGGGTAGTATAATTTCCATTAAAATATCTGCAATGAAATATCTCCGATCTTTCATTCTCTCCGTCAGCATTATTCTCGTCAGTCTTTTCATCATATACGAAACCAATCAACCTGTTCATCAGTTTGTAGAGGAACGTGTGTTTGCAGTACCACCATGTTCAACACCTATCACATACACAATCGGTTCCATTGATCCACGATTCGGAATCACTGAACAAGATGTTATAAGTGCGCTTTCACGTGGAAGTGCCATCTGGGACAAAGTGCTCAATAGAAAACTCTTTGCGTATTCCTCTACTACTGCTGATGTAAGCGTCAATCTCATATTTGATCAACGTCAAAAAATAACCAACGCTCTCGATACGCTCGACAATACGATCAATTCAGGCAAAGTATCCTACGATACACTCAAGTCACAATATGAATCACTCAAGACACAATATGCAACAGAAAAAGCACAACTTGAATCAGCTATAGCTCAATTCAAAGCTGATCAATCTGCATATTCATCCCAAGTTGATTATTGGAATGCACGTGGTGGCGCTCCTCATGATGAATACATCACTCTCGAACAACAAAAAAATGCCTTGAATCAAACAGCTGCAACACTCAACCAAGAACAAGATAGTTTCAATCAGCTCGTACAGAGACTCAATACAGTCGGCGCATCACTCAATGAAACCGCTGTAGAAATAAATAAAACAGTTACTACCTACAACACTATCGGTTCATCTACGGGTCGTGAATTTGATGAGGGTGAATATGTCACCATAGGAAGTACACGCGAGATCAACATATATCAATTCAATACCAACGAACAACTTGTGCGTGTACTCGCTCACGAACTTGGTCACGCACTCGGACTCGATCACGTAACTGATCCACGAGCGATTATGTATGCACTCAATCAGAGCAAGAATCAAATACCTACTCCGGCTGATATTGCCGAGCTCGATAAGGTATGCAACATCACACGTCACTAATTATTGAGGCAGGATATCCAGACACACAGAATTGAGACAATATCTCTTGCCTGTTTTTGTAGGTCCATCATCAAATACGTGACCGAGATGTGAACCACACTTCGCACAGAGAATCTCAGTTCTCCTCATACCAAATTCATTGTCTTCTTTGGTAATTACTGTACCAGGAAGTGCCTGATCGAAACTCGGCCACCCTGTCCCAGAATCAAATTTTGCCTCAGAAGAAAAAAGTGGCGTATTACAAACTTTACACGTATACATACCCGTACGTTCTTCGTGGAGAAGTTTCCCTGAAAATGGAGCTTCTGTTCCCTTTTCACGCAATACGTGATATTCCTCAGGAGTTAATTTCTTTTTGATTTCTTCTTCATTCATATAGTTATGCGATTAGTTGTGCGAATTGTTTTTGTAATTTTTCTAACTTTGGAGCAATAATCAATTCACAATACGGCTGATTTTTGTGCTTTGCATAATATTGTGCGTGATACTCTTCTGCTGAATAAAATTCTGTAAGTGGTTGAACCTTCGTTACCACAGGAACATCATACGCATGTGAAGCGTTGAGTTCGGTAATGAGTGCTTCTGCTTTTTCTTTTTGTTCTGGCGTTGTATAGAAAATAGCTGAACGATATTGTGTACCAATATCATTGCCTTGTCGATTGAGCGTGGTTGGATTGTGAGTGTTGAAAAATACCGCAAGCAAATCATCGTAGGTGATAATTGCAGGATCATATTCAATCTTAATACATTCCGCGTGACCGGTATTACCATTACTTACTTGTTCATAGGTTGGATGTGCGACTGTGCCATCTGTATAACCAGAACTTACAGATGATACTCCTTTGAGCGACGAAAAAACTGCTTCTGTGCACCAGAAACATCCATTAGCGAAAACCGCTACTTCCTTATTTGTTGTCTTTCCACGCATTTTTCTTTGCAAGACGCTTCTTTGTCTTACGAGAACGTGATCCGTGTGCTTGAACTGATGCTCTTTTTGCCATAATGAATCAATTATACACGGGAAATCACAAAAAGGAAGAAGGAATATCGAAAAAGGAATGTATGACATATTATCGATGAACACCCCCGTACACTTCGCAAAAAACTTCCTGCGGGTTCTTTCATCATATTCCGGTATGTCCACAAAGTCAGTCTTCCAAGGATTCAGACTGTCTTTGGTACATACAACGGAATATGATTTCAAGAATAAGTCCTCGTAAGTTTTTTTAAGTTGTGCGGGGAGTTTTATATCAAATATAAAAACGAAATATGTAGTAATATGAAGTAATGACCGAAACTGACGAACAACTCATTGAATTATGTAAAGAAGGCAACGATCTCGCCTTTCAAGAATTAGTACGCCGCTACAGTGGTGCGTTGTACGGATTTGTCCGTCAATATATTCGTGCACTCGAAGATGTTGAGGATGTAGTTCAAGATTCCTTCTTCAAGGCATGGAAAAATATGAGACGATTTGATAGTGACAAAAAATTCAAGCCGTGGCTATATACCATTGCTAGAAATACCTCTCTTGATCATATCAAGAAGAAAAAAGCAGTATCATTCTCTGAACTTGATGATAATGACAATGATATACAATTCGCTGATACACTCGCAGATCCTGAACCTATCGCTCACCAACTGTTCGAACAAGCGGAGATAAAGAAAAATCTTGATACCGTACTAGAAATATTACATCCAGATCATCGAGCAATACTCATCATGCATTATCATTATGATATGACCTTCGATGAAATTGCCGATAGTATTGGAAAATCAATGAATACGGTCAAAAGTTGGCACCGTCGATCACTCATCAAATTACAAAAACATATGCACCCAAAAACTTAGTTTTTCGTATATATATCAACCATGACTCATTCCTCATATATTCCATCTCAAGAAATCCAAGAACGCATCGAACACTCTGTGGTGCATCGTATTCAACGTGCCCGTACGCATCAGCGTATATTTTACGGTAGTCTTCATGCAGTGATTAGTGTAGGTGCTATTGTCGCTTTATTACCAGCAATTACCTACCTCACCCAAGAAGCTACTACGTCTGGTTTTTGGTCATATCTTTCTCTTTCATTCTCAGACAGTTCTATTGTATTGAGCGATATACGGACGTTCGCATTATCCATTGCCGAATCATTGCCTATCATTGGCAGTGTCGCCTGTCTCACCATATTACTTATTCTCACCAATTCAATCCGTCGAGGATACACGTACGTCCGCAAATCTCCTTTTATTTCTTTTGCTTCCTAATATAACACCATGAATATACAACACCACAAACACATACTCACTTCACCAATATACATCATCGCTTCTGTACTCATTGGTATACTCATATTTGGAGCTGGAGTATTCGTGGGTTATCACAAAGCTCGATTCAGCAATACATGGGATACCAACTACACCCGAGGTGTGGGCATGATGAACCGTTCTCCATCACTCTTTGCACCATTCTTGAATGATGCTGATGACGTCAATCCTCACGGCACGATCGGCACCATCGTTTCTATCAAACTTCCCCTCATTATGGTCAAAGGTCAATCTGAAGCAGAAAAAGTTATTGTCGTAGGGAGTAGTACACGAATCCGTGTGATGCACACGATTGGATCAACAGATGATCTCAAGGTTGGTGAATTCATTACTTCTATCGGCAATCCAAATGATCAAGGTCAGATAGAGGCATCATTTATCCGAATCATGCCTATATCATCAAGTACAGTTCCTGAAATAAGTAGTACAACAATAACACAATAATATATGCACAAAAAAATCCACTCTTTCTTCAAAGGTATACTTGGTTATGCCACGCAACACAAAATCATATCGAGCATGATTATTCTCGTCGCATGTATTGTTGGATACTATACGTATCAACATTTCAAACCTGTTCCCCCACCACAGTATGTTCTTTCGATGGTGCGTAGTGGTTCTATTGTTCAAACTGTGACAGGAAGTGGTCAAGTCACCGCCTCAAATCAAACCGACATCAAAAGTCAGGTTTCTGGCAGTATTACTGCTATCAAAGTAAGTGTTGGTCAACATGTTCATGCGGGTGATTTATTGGCAACCATCGATTCTACGAGTGCTCTTCTCGATCTCCAAAATGCCCAACTCGCTCTCGCAAAATTGACCCAACCCGCCAAAGAAACTGACATATCAAATAGTACAAACAATCTCACTGCTTCATACAGTGACGGATTCAACACTGTCTCAAATGCTTTTCTAGATTTACCAACAACCATGAATGGTATGAAGGATATCCTTACTGGCCCAACAGGATTCATGACCGATTCACGAGTATCATATCTTTCACCAACAGCTCAACAGTATAGAAACACGGCTCAAGTTGCGTATTACAAGGCGGTCAATCAATACGTAACTGTGCTCGATGAATATCGAGGATTGTCTCGCACCAGCGCAACATCAAGTATTGAAAATCTCATTTCTGATACCTACGATCTTCTCAGAAATGTAGCGGTCGCGCTTCAAGACATACAAGGTACATTCACCTTCATTGTCACCAATCAACCCGAATACTATGCAAAAGACGCAACAACTGCAGGTTCAAATATCCATACCTGGTCAACAACTATTACAGGTGATGTGAGTTCCGTACTCTCAGCACGCAACAGTATCTCTTCGAACAAAAACTCTCTTTCTACACTGATTACCGGAGCAGATACTCTCGACATACAGAGTCAACAGCTCGCTCTAGAACAAAAGAAACAAACATATGACAATTATTTTATTCGTGCCCCATTTGATGGTATCGTCGGACGTATTCCCGTCAACGTCTACGACCAAGCCAGTGGTAGCAGTGTCATAGCAACCATCGTCGGTGATCAAAAAGTTTCCACTATTTCCTTGAATGAAGTTGACGCAGCCAAAGTTGCAGTCGGAG
>JBAWXC010000012.1:0-12032 GCA_037144235.1 Candidatus Tayloriibacteriota bacterium
TGGCGGCACGCAGGGCTCACGGGGCGAACTCGGGCTCGTGATCCGGCTGCGGTGCGCCGGACTCGCGCGATGACGACGCGCCAGCGCTCGTTGCAGTGCGCGGCCAGCGCGTGGACGAGGCAACTCGGCTGCAACGCACTACCACTCGAAGCCCTCGAAGAGGCTGCGTACCTTGGCTGTCCAGCTGTCCACCTCCGCTTGTTGGGCTTGCGCTGCGCGTTCGTTGCGCTCACCCGCAGCGCGCGTGAGCGCAACCGGCCCGGGCGTGGCTGCTGACGCAGGTCGCGCCGCCTCTGCGGCTTGTCGCATTGCAGCATCGCGGCGGGCCTGTCGCACCGGCCCGTACTGCTGCTCGTCGAGCACATCACGCAACTCTTCCATCTTGTTTTCGACCGTCACGCGCGCCAGTTGGGTCACCGGCTCCTTGCCCAGTGGCGTGGCCAGCGCCGTGGCCGGGTACTGGGTCAGCAGCATGTGGCCGAGGCGATAGAGCCTGTCGTTCTTCTCGGTGCACTCACCCAGGGCCGTGATGCGCAGCGCGAGCGTCGCTTCCGACTGGCCCAGCACCGTGCTCGTGCGCCTCAACTGCCCCTCGCGCTCGGCCAACGAAGCGCTCAAGGCCGACAACTGCGCTTGTGCCGCGGCCAGACTCTCGGCCAGGGCCGCCTTTTCGTCCAGTGCCGCCTGCAGCGCCTTGTCGCTCTGGCCTTGCCGATGGGCGGCGGCGGACGCCTTGCGCTGGGATTCGGTCAACTTGGCCTGCGCCGCCTTGGACTCCTCGTCCAGGGCCGCGCGCTCTTGCGCCAGCTTGGCCTTTTCTGCCTCGAGGCGCTTCAAAGCATCTGGAGTCGCGATAGCAACGAGACCCTGAGGAATGAGAAGGTTGATCGCATGACCATCACTCACGTTTTTGATATCATATTTCTTGCCTAACTTTGCTACATCTTTGAGAAGGATTACTTTCATATCGGTATGGAATTATGTGTTAATAGTCTTATCTTACTGAGTCGCGTTCAAAATTTCAACTGCTTTGTTCATCTGAGGATCTACTTTGTTTGCTATGTCTTTGTCAGTGATTTCAACCTTGTAATCAGGGTCGAGACCGTCGTGTGAGAGATTGTGACCATCTGGAGTGAGCCAACGTGCAATAGTAACCTTGAGTGAGGTGTCATCAGTGATAGGGACCAATTCTTGGACGGAACCCTTGCCGAAGGTCTTGGTACCGACAAGCTTTGCGATATTGTGTTCATGAAGTGCTCCTGCAAGAATCTCTGACGCTGAAGCTGAACCACCATCTGCAAGGATAATCATCTTGAGTTTGTCGTTGAAGATGTTGTATCCCTTACTACGGAAGACATTTGGATCTTTATTCTTGCCGAAATCTTCGGTAACCACCGTCTGTCCTGAAGGAAGGAACCATGAAGCCATATCCCACGCTGCATCAAGATACCCACCAGGATTGCCGCGAAGATCGAGGATGAGTTTGCTATCACCCGATGCGACGAACTTTCGGAGAGCATCACGGAAAAGATCAGCCGAGTTTGCAGTAAAACTGTAAAGACGAATAACAAATATACCACCTGGCTTTGTATCCGTATCGAGTGTAGGAATATCTATAACGGCGCGAGTAATTGAGCGTTCGACTGTTTTGGTAGCATCTTTTGGCAAGAATGTGATCTTGACCACCGTATCAGCTTTACCGCGAATGAGTTTGACTGCCTGATCTACTGCAAGATCACTGGTATCCTTGCCATCAATCTTGAGAATAGCATCACCTGTTTTGACTCCAGCTTTTTCAGCGGGACTACCCTTGATAGGAGCAACAACCACAAGCAAATGATCTTTGATGCCAATCTCCATACCTACACCTTCAAAGTTGCCAGCAATGTCTTCTTGGAACAACTTTGACTCAGTTGGAGGAAAGAAAACTGTGTATGGATCACCGTATGATGAAGCGAGACCCTTGATGGCACCGTAGACTTTGTCTTGTGCAGTACTACTTGCGGCGTAGACAGACTTTTGTTCGAGAATATTCCATGTTTTCCAGAACGCAGCAAACTGATCAGAAGTTACTTTTGACGCATCGACGAGATCCGGGTGTGTAGCGACTCTCTGTTGTCCACTATACATACCAAAGAAAAATCCGAGAGCAATTGCAGGAACAGCAACGTACACATATATAAGTCTTTTGTCTGTAAAATTCATGATGATTAAATAATTAGTTCCGCTATTATCTCACAAAGAAAGAAATCAAACCACTGTGTGGGATTTATTAAATCCTATTCACAGCTTGTCCCCTATTACACACTTTTACAGCTTTTCATTTGTAGAGAAAGAGATGTTAGAATTGCTTCATGTCAACAACATCGCCTTACTTCAAGACCAGAGACTTGAAGATACCTCCACAGAGTCTCGAAGCTGAAAAAGCTCTCCTTGGTTCAGTTATGATCCGCAGTGAAGTCATGCATGACATCGTCGATCATATCGGCGAACATTCTTTCTATTCCAATCAACACAAACTCGTCTGGTCTACGCTGATGGATTTGCATAGCAAAGGAACTCCGATCGATTTACTCTCCGTTTCTTCACGTCTCAAAGAAAAAGGTCATCTCGAACAAGCTGGTGGCATGACGTATCTCACCGAACTCATCAATGTCGTTCCTTCTTCTACCAATGCCAATCACTACGCCGAGATCGTCGAGAAGAAGCACCTCCTCCGTGAATTGCTCCGCGCCGCTGAAAAGATCACTGGTCTTGGCTATGACGAAGAGACCGACATTCACGAGATCCTCGAATCAGCCGAGAAGTCCCTCTATGCCGTCACCAACAAAACTGGTTCACACAAATTCGTCGCCCTCAAAGATACTCTTGATGAAGCATGGGAACGTCTCGACCGTCTTCACAAGAATAAGGGTGAACTCCGTGGTGTGCCAAGTGGCTTCCCCGAGATCGACAACAAACTCGCCGGCTTTCAGAAGTCTGACCTCATCATTCTCGCCGCACGTCCTTCGATGGGTAAAACGTCCCTTGCTCTCGATATTGCCCGCAAGACTGCCATCAAAAACAAGATTCCTGTAGCTATTTTCTCTCTCGAAATGAGTTCCCAACAACTCGTCGATCGTATGCTCGCGGCTGAGTCACAAGTTGATTCATGGAAACTTCGTACTGGTAACAATCTTTCCGTCGAACAAGACTTCAAAGCCGTCGGTGAAGCTATCAGTCGTCTTTCTGAGGCTCCTATCTATATCGATGATCAGCCCGGCAACAACATGCTCAAGATGCGTGCTACTGCTCGCCGTCTCAAAAACGAAAAGGGTCTCGGTCTCATTATTGTCGACTACCTCCAGCTCATCATCCCTACACAGACACGTGGTACTGACAATCTCGTCCAACAGATCACCGAGATCTCTCATGGTCTCAAAAATCTCGCCCGTGAACTCGAAGTACCTGTCATTGCCCTCTCACAGCTCTCTCGTGCCGTTGAGCAACGTGGCGGCAAACCTCGCCTCTCTGACCTTCGTGACTCAGGTTCGATCGAACAAGATGCTGACGTGGTGATGTTCATTCACCGTGAAGCCGACCAAGACCTCGGTGGTCGCAAACAAGAAGCTGAAATTCTCATCGAAAAGCACCGCAACGGCCCAACGGGTATTGCCAAGCTCTTCTTCGATGGCAAGAAAACAACCTTCATCAGTATGGAAAAGGGTGACTTTGGGGACTTTGAAGGGGTATAACTATTTCAACCAATCAAGCTTGATTACTTCAGCATTTGGATATGCTGGTAAGTCGTAGAAAAGTATTGGGTCACCACCGGTTTTCATGGTTTCAATAATTCTTCCTACTCCCGCATGACAGACCATGAGGATATTCTCATCTTTTTTACTATACTCATCAAGGAATGATTTAACTCTGTTCAAGAATAATTTGGTATCCTCAGCATTTTTTCCTGTAGCCATTTGTCGAGAGGTGATCTCAAAAGTTGGTGTACCGGTCAAATCACCCATATCATATTCTGTAATACGTGGGTCAACGATAATTTCTTTTGAATGTCCAATAGCTTCAGCGACTATGTGTGCTGTACTCAATGCGCGTTTCAATGGTGAACTTACAATAGTATCTATGTTGATACCTAATTCTTTAATTTTGTTACCTTCATCTAGAGCTTGCTTCCTTCCCTTTTCCGTTAAAATAGAATCATCCTTTTGACCTGCAAATGTATGTTTCAAATTGGCTTCACTTTCACCGTGTCGGATAAAATAAATCATAACGAAATGATACTGTATCAACCAACAATAGTAAACTGCCATATTTTCCAATAATCATCTATAATTAACTCATGGACAACTTAAGTAAACTCACCGAATTCTTTGCCCACTTCCCTGGTATTGGCCCACGCCAAGCCAAGCGTTTCGTCTATTATCTCTTGAATAAATCCCCTGCCTATATCGCCGAATTCACTCGACTCATCGAAGAAGCCAAGAAAAGTACGTCTGAATGCAACCAATGTCATCGCTTCTTTACGAGTGTACAAGCTACACACACGTGTTCTATCTGTCTTGATCCTAACCGTGATCATCAAACACTCATGATCGTGGCACGTGATTCTGATTTTGAAACTATCGAAAAAAGTTCTGCGTACAAAGGATTGTATTTTATTCTCGGTGGTACCGTACCCGTCCTCGACAAAGAACCTGAAAAGAGAATCCGTCTTGAAACATTACTCAGATACATAGTCGATTCAAAGAACCTACGAGAAGTTATTCTTTCCCTTAATACCACACCAGACGGTGAACATACCGCTCATATCGTCAAAGAAGCATTGCAAAAGATATCGAGTTCATCACCTCTCAAGATCACCATCCTTGGAAGAGGTCTCTCAACTGGCGCAGAACTTGAATACGCAGATAGTGAGACAATCAAGAGTGCACTCAAAAATAGGAATTAAGTACAGGTCCGACCTTTTCAAGGTCTATATAAAAAAGGCCGCCACTCAACTGAGTAGCGGTTGTTTCCATAAATTGTATTCAAACGTTAAACTTTCCAAGCAATTCACGGACCTCCGTGACCTGAAGCTGACCTTTAACTGCAGGTTTCGCCAGATAGCCGTAGATCAGTTGAGTCCCGTCCATACCGAACAACAGACGTGACACTGGACCAAACTTACCCATAGCCATAGCGGCGACAGGAATTTCATTCTGACGCTTGATACGAGCGTAATAGGTCAGAAACTTCTGAAACACCTCGAGGGTATCTGCAGTGACCGCGAGTTTGAGCACGTCCGCTTGATGTTCTCGAGCAATCGCGGCCGCCCGATCGAGCTTGATCATCAGCACCCTGGTATCGAAACGATGGCAGGAAATGATCAGACCAGCGTTGAAACGTTTCTTTGCAAGCTGAATAATCTTACTCAAATCTTGCGCATATGCCGCCTCGATATCAACCAAAGAAGCATACGGCAGATAGAGCTCATAGAGCTTGGCTCGCATTGCGAGTGTTAATTCCTTGTTCTGTCCACCTTCTCCAGGATCACGAACAGTGAGGATGATGGGCCGATGCAAAGTCTTGATCTGCTTTGCAACGTCAATGCCGTGGTAGCAGTCGACGCGCCATTCATACATATCTGCAGAAGGGAAAGACGTCTGTGCATAAACCAGATCAGCATGACATGCGATAACTCCAACAATTGTGTTTTTCTGTGACAGTAAATGAGCAACGTGTGATTTCATTGGTATCCTTTCTTCATAACCAATATAACCATATGCTTCAGACTAAGTCGAGGACTAGGTCCGACCTTTTCCAGAAAACTATACAAAAAATCCCCTTTCGGGGACTTTGTTATTTGAGAGATTCGATCTTGACCTTGAAGAAAGGCTGGCGATGGCCGTTTTTCTTGAAGTAGCGAGACTTTTGTTTGTATTTGACTACCTCTACCTTTGCGGCACGGCCGATCTGGACGAGAGTTGCTTTGACTGAAGCGTTTGGAATATAAGGAGTACCAATAGTTGTGTCTGAGCCATTGTCCCAGAGCATAACCTTGTCAAAAGTAATACTATCACCTTCTTTGTATTCACCAATCATCTTTTCAATAGTGATCACATCACCCTTTGAAACAGTGTATTGCTTGCCTCCTGTGTGTATTACTGAAAATTCCATAAGTCAGACCATTATACATGGTTTCTATTATTCTGCAACTTCTGGGCCCTGTAATTCGGCTACTTTGATTCCTGGTGAACTTTCGGTGATACGAAGGACGTCTTTATCTATCTTAGCAAGCTCTTTATACGACGAATTGTAGTGATTTACCACCGTAGTGAGCGAATTACCCAACTTTTTGTGATAATCCTCATAACGCGCAATATGGGTGCCCAATTGACCCACATGTTTGACGATATCTTTGGCGGTTTCTTCGATCTGCATAGCCTTCAAGCCTTGAAGCACGGTCTGGAGATATGCCAAGAATGATGTCGGTGACACAATAATAACTTTGTATTTACTTGCGGCGCGCTGGATCAAGTTGTCAGTTTCATCGGCAACTGCACCGATCTTGTTGACTAAGAGATCATAGTAGATAGCTTCATGTGGGATAAACATAAAGGCAAAATCCATGGTCTTTTCGGAAGGACGTACATATTTTGCAGTTTCTTGAATACGAAGTTTCAAATCATTTACAAACGCCTTTTCGAGTTTCTCTTTTTCTGCAGGATTTTTCTCTTCAACCAATTTATTGTAATTTTCCAAAGAAAACTTGGAATCCACCGGGATCACCTTGTCTTTGACGAAGACTGCCGCATCGACGATCTCGCCATTTTTGAATGCATATTGCATCTGATATTGTCCGGGAGCCAAGACATTCTTCAAGAGTGTTTCGAGATAATATTCCCCGAGAATACCTCGATGTTTTGGATTCTTCAAAATGTCCTGAAGGTTTTGCAACTGATCTGCAAACGAAACCACCTGACGGTTTGTCTCGTCGAGTTTGGTGAGACCTTGAGTAACCTCGCGAATCAGTTTTGAAGATTCTGAAAGTTGAGTACGCATTGATTCTTGCATGGTGCGTGAAGACTGATCAATCTTGGTATCGACAGTCTTGGTCAAATCACCCACTTTACGATCGACGGTACGTGAGATCTCATTCATCTGTTCAAGAATGAGTTTCAAGCCGGTTTCATCTTGTTTTACTGGCTCTGGCTTTTTGCCAAGAATAAAAAAGACGCCAATGATATTTCCAGCGATTGCGAGAATGAGGAGGACAATGAGGGTGGTATTCATGGCATGTATTATATCACCAAGGTCCAGGTCCGACCTAGTCCAAATTATGCCCAGGTGCTAGACTATACATATGAACAATCTACACAAAACAATCAAAGAACAGATCAAAGAAGCTCTCCGTGCCAAGGACACGATTCGCCTCGATACACTCCGTGGACTGAGTGCCCTTTTTACCAATGAAATGATCACTTCGAAAGTAAGTGGTGAATATTTACCAGATGACAAAGTACACGCAATCATCAAACGCAGTGTCAAACAACGCAAAGATTCTATCTCTCAATTTGAGATCGGCAATCCTCCTGATCTGGCTGAAAAAGAAAAAGCTGAACTCGTTATCCTCGAATCATTCTTGCCGACTTCAATGCCTTACAGTGAAGTCAGACTCATCGTCAAGAATAGAATAAGTGCTCTCATATCTGCAGGTTCACTCGACCCAAAGACGACTCCTATGCCTTCTCTCATAGGCAAACTCACGGGCATGATGGTCAAAGAATGCGCTGGTAAGGCCGAAGGAACTGATATAAAGAAGGCTGTAGAAGAGGTGTTGGCGACGTACTAGGTGCTATTGACCAAAACTATATACCGATATACAATAGTCGTGTATGAAAAAACATCGCCAACGTCCCCTAGAGGGTGGTGATGAACTGCCCTTTGATCCTCGACCATCCGACGCTCGACCGATGACTCGACAAGACGTGAAAGAGAAAAAAGAACGTCGTCAGTCGCTTATTCAAGACCTCCGTGCAGTGATCGATCCTTTTGCTCGACTCAAACCAATCAGTATCTCATGGCGAGCAGAACATGATGGAGTCATTGCATGTGAAGTCCAAAAAGG
Organism: Candidatus Tayloriibacteriota bacterium; assembly: GCA_037144235.1. Lineage (GTDB taxonomy): Bacteria > Patescibacteriota > Minisyncoccia > Phycocordibacterales > PALSA-1337 > C7867-002. The sequence goes on from JBAWXC010000012.1 coordinate 8,105, forward strand.
TGAATGGGATTAATTCCCTCACCTGCAGTAGCAACAAACCCTGAGTAATCAGGGTTTTGCCTTTTTATATACAGGTCTCACCTACGCACTATGCCTTAGCAAATGGATCCAATTCAACAGTGAATGTTGCACCTTTACCTTCACCTGGTGATGCTGCGGTAATAATTCCGTGATGAGAATCGATAATTTGTTTTGCCACGAAAAGACCGAGTCCTGTTCCCTTGATATTTGCTTTATTGGCATTGCCTGCACGACTAAACTTATTGAAGAGGAGCGGGAGTGTCTCTGGCGCAATACCGATACCATTGTCTTCGACTTTGAATATAAACTTGTGACGTGGCTTATCATACGAAAGTGATACGTGCACAAATCCCTGTGGGGTGTACTTGATGGCATTGTCGATAATATTGGCAATCACTTGTTTCAGCTTGTCTCGATCAGCGGTAACACGCCAATCCCACTGATCAGCAAGATCTTCAGTAGTAAATGAGAAATCCAATCCTTGACGTTTCAAGTTTGGTCCGAGTTCCCCGATCACATCATCTACCATCGCTTTGAGATCCACCGTATCAAATGCGTATTTCATCGTGCCCAACTCAATACGTGTGAGGTTCAAGTAATCATCCACAATATTTGCCAGTGTCTTTGATGAATCAAATATGCGCGAGACTGCCTGTTTAACCTCTTCGCTGATCGGACCCATATCTCCTTCGAGAATAAGTGACGCATACCCCTTCATAGCAGTCAGTGGTGCGCGAAGTTGATGTGTGGCAAATGAGACGAATTCGGATTTTTGACGGTCGAGTTCTGTTAAATGTATATTCGCTGTCTCAAGATCAGACGCGAGTTTTTCGATCTTTTCACGTTGTTTAACTTCTTTAATAACACTTTGAATCAAAAATCCGCCAAATAATATCAATAGTGCAAGAAGTACACCATCGATTATTTGATCCTTTATGGTATCTGCCAAGAGTAGACGGATAAACATAAATATCCATATACTGAACGTAATGAACTCAGTGGCAATAATTTTCAAACTAAATAAATGATATTTCAATATTGCATAGGTAATAAACAGAATGTAAAACGTCATGAAATAATTACCTACCGGATATGAATTAAAATTGAAATCTAAAAGAAAGTTTGTTGATCCTCCAACAAAACCTATAAGAGTAGCGTAATAGATAAACTCAATCTGTTTTTGCAATTGACCAGTAGTATTTTTATGTGAACTTTTTAAGAGTACTACTGTATAGACTAAATAGAATAAATAATATACAAGAAAAATATAATACAAAATACCAATTTCGACTGGCCAATATCGTATATCTGTCATATTTGTCACGCCACTAATAAAAAAGTTGCTTAGGAAGATTGCCACAATAAAAGCTACTGATAAAAAATATCCTACAAATAACAATCCTTTAATTTTACCAACTCGATTCAAGAGACTATTACAAAAATGAAAGAAGAATATTGGAATAAAAATTGTGCCAACATATAATATCTTCTGCCAAAAAAATGCCTGTTCTGCATTATTACTTATACATATAAATCCCAATCCTAACCAATTAAGAAATACGGCAAAAGTTGTTAATGACCACAATCGATTTGTCTTATCTCTAGGATTTTGTAAGAAGATAAATAGACCGAGTATTATACTCAATCCTGCAGTTAAAAAGCTTGAAATAATAAAAGCATTCATTTTTTTATCTTCGGCATAAACTGATTTAATAATCCTTGCATACTATACAGAAAATGATGTTTCTTTGAATTCTTTTTCAACCACTTCTTAAATAATGGCCTTATCTCATCTTTATTTTTAATTTGTCTACCATTACTTCTTAAAAAGGATATGTATAGATTTCCTATTTCAACTACGAACCCCTTTCCCGTCTCTGGTTTCTTAGAAATTATATGGTCAATATTATACAATAGACATTTTTCATCAATGATTGAATTTTCTTTAAAATTTAAAACTGAACCAGATACTATATCTAAATCTAAAAGGTTATTTCGAGTATCTAAATGATTTGTCTTATCTGCCAAAAAAACATCAGCTGATGGATCACACTTTATCCATTTATCATTTACAAATATCTGTACAAATACATGTATTGTATTTTCACTTATTTTGTCTACAAATTCAGGTAAAACAACTTCACCAAATAAGCTTTCACCTCTAATTCTTAAAACACAGTATGCTGAAGGTATTCCACATGCCCGAAATAACGCCACTAAAAGGTTTGCTTTATTAGTACAACTACCACTTCTTTCTTGTAATGTCTCTGAAGCTAATTTATTCCAAAGACCAATACGATAATGAATACTATCTCTAACCCAATAAAAAATAGCTTCAATTAGACCCTCTTTATTATGAGGATATCTTTTTTTGAATGTATTTGCTAATGATTGAATGCTGTGATCTGTAAAATTACAATATTCTGTTTCAATCAAATATTTATTTAAATCATTTTCCTTCATAAATTTTGTTTAAGATATAATCAGATATATTTTCTCTTCCGATTACATGTTCGACTTTATTAGAATTATCTAACACATAAGCCTCATGATCAGAGAAGGACCTACTATATATATTACCTACGATTAAATCAGCGTGTGATTGGCTTTTACTCTTAATAATTATTTTATTCAATTCTTGTGGTGTAATATCGACTTCTAACTTAAACTTAACTAAATACGTATAAGGTGATTTTACCTTAATATAATCAATGATTTTTTTGGTTGGAACCAACTCAAGAAGTAATTTATTATCTGATTTAATTTTACCACTATATACTTTATTCAATTGAAAATCTGATACAGCAGCAGAATGTATAACCGCATCAAACCTATTTTTCTCAAGTAAATCAGTCATTAATGTATCTAACTCATCAAAATATTTAAATCTTTTTATTATCAGATTAGTAGGTGCTTTATAGGTACAAAGATCAAATGATGGGCCGAGCAACAGTATTACATTTGCACCACAAGCAGCAGCCATTTTTGCAATAGTAAAACCAATCGATCCTTTAAAAATATTCGTAATGACTCTAACTGAATCTATAGGAATCCAAGTAGACCCTGCTGTTACTAGAATCGATTTATTTTTTAGAGAAACATCTGACATATTAAAGTAAAGATTCGATAGTCTTAATTATTTCTTCATTACTAGCAATGTTTCCTTTACCCTCATCACGACAAGCCAATATTCCAGAACGAGGTTCAATCAATACATACTGGTCATGATCACGTAATTTTTTAATATTTTCTTGTACAAACAAACTATCCCACATATTATTATTCATAGCTGGTGCTAAGACAATCTTAGTGTGTGGTAATGATGCAATAATCAATGTGGTCAACAAATTATCCGCAAGACCATGAACAATCTTGCCTATCGTATTTGCAGTTATTGGAGAAACCACAATTAAATCTGCCCAATGTGACAAAGAAATATGTTCGATTGTATTTTGATCCGTTGATTTCCAAATATCTTCATACACAACACGGTTCGTTAATGCTTGAAATGTTAAAGGGGTGACAAATTTTTTTGCATTATCTGTCATAACAACTCTGACATCTGCACCTTCAGAGATCAACATATTGACTAATGTACATGTTTTATAAACGGCAATTCCTCCTGTAACTCCAACTAATATTTTTTTATCTTTTAATTTCATAGAATTAATTATAACATTAAAGTCCAATCTAGACTATGAATTTATTCTTCAAGAAATCAGCATATCTTTGAGGGTGAAAACATATATCATTATGACCTCCATCCATATTTACAATATTAATCCCATTTAACATCGATAAATGCCTCATCTTATGACGAGGAAAGATTATATCTTTTTTCCCTAGGATTATAGTTATTGGGATATTATATTTAATTAGTTCAATTAAATATTTATTCATGTGGGTA
>JBAWXC010000013.1:0-11379 GCA_037144235.1 Candidatus Tayloriibacteriota bacterium
GATGATGGGTCCACCTAAACTTGCGCCTTTAATTGAATATGTAAAAGGAGTTTTTGGCTTTGAGGTATGGTAAGACTGCTGTAAGCCACTTTTGTGAGAAATCATAATAATCTTCTTCGACACCATCACCTTTGATAGCGACGAATTCTTTTGTCTTTGTACTTTTCTGAATTGTCTCCAGAAATTCTTGCTTGCCTTCGACATATCCAACTCCGTAGGGAGGATCGGTTAGTAGCAAAGTGACCTTGTCATTACCAAGGAGCTGTTTCAAGTCTTCTTTTTTGGTTGCATCACCGAGAATGAGTCGGTGATCTCCCAACTTCCACATTTTAATTGAGTTTTTTGGCATGGTTTCCAGTGAAATGTTCGTAACGTCTGATAATCACATCGCAAAATGTCGGATCAAGCTCGACTAGGAATGCTCGACGTTTCAATTGTTCTGCTGCAATCAAAGTACTGCCACTGCCACCAAAGAGATCGAGAATAATTTCTCCTGGTGCAGTACAGCGTTTGATGGGTTTCTCATTTAGAGTGATTGGCTTCTGCGTAGGGTGTTCGTAGTCAGCAGTATTATCACGTTTTACGAGCCAGAGTTGCACGATCGACATAAGGTCATCATACATACCGATTGAATTTACATCTCCATTCATGATTTCAGAGAGATTTTTGATGCTTGGATTCAATGTTGGACTACCTCTTGTGCCATAGACGCATGTCTCTATCACTTTGTTGAACGCTATCTGTGGGGTGGGATCGAAATTATTTTTTACCCACAAGCAGAGTCTGCGATTCGTGACACTAAGTTTTTGATATAGGGTTTGAAGAAGCCAGACGTACTTTTCGTCGCACCAATAGAAGATGTGTACGTCCTGTTTACCTACACTGAGAGCGTTTTTCAGTGAATCTTCGATGAATGCTCCATAGTCATCTGTATTCTTACTGTCGTCTACGAGCTTCTCGTTTGTGTATTTACCATTTGTGCCAATACCTTTTCGATAGTCTAGCCCGATATTGTATGGAGGATCGCAGTAAATCATCTGTGCTTTGTCAGTACCCATGAGTTTGGAGACATCTTTTGGATCAAGTGAGTTTCCACAGAGAAGTCTATGATCACCGAGTTGGTATAGGTCTCCAGGCTTACATTCAGGAGTAATAATCTTTGCTAATTCTGCATTTACATTGAAATTGTCATCTGAGACATCAAGCACATCATCAAAGAAGTTATTGAGATCATCTGGTGTGAAGCCGACATCAAGCAAAAGACCTGTATCAAAGGCTTTCAAGAGTTCTTCATCCCAGTTTCCAAGATTTTTATTCAAACGAAGATTGAGTTCTTGTTCGCGCTCGATCTCTGGAATATCGAGATATACGACTGGTACCTCGTTGAATCCAAGGATAGTGGCAACTTTGAGACGAAGGTGACCTCCGATCAGGATATTCTTTCTTGCTGGAGCGCCATTCACAATTAGGGGATCACAGAGACCGATGCGCTTGATACTCTCGGTCATATCGGAAATGATTTTCTCATCCCATTTTCGTGGATTGTATACTGCAGGCTTGATTTCATTGATTTTGACGTGTTCGATTTTCATGTTAGTTGTTTATGTATTACTTGTAAGTGATGTATAGTAACCTTTTTAGGTAAAAAAAGGTATTAAAATCTGCTTGGCATTCTATTAATAAAACGAAGACCCAAACGCTTCAACTGGATCTCAGCGACTGGCTTGCTGACCTTGAAGATTTTGGCAATATCCTCTACGTATGGTGATGGATTGGACTTGTACAATTCACGCACCATGTCTTCAGGCATCAATATGTCTCCAGCAAAGCGATCACACAAGTCTTCGTCCCAACCTCGACCTTCTTTTGAACAACATACGGTCTTTGCTTGGTTGCTGAATAGGACGATGTGGGCAAGTTCATGAGCTATTGAAAAACGCTGACGCTCGGTACATTCACGACCATCAACAACGATGATCCAACCGATATTTATGTCCTTTGTAGAGAAAGCTGAGACATCTTTGGGGAAGAGTTCACTGTTCATCTTGCTCACACAATGAACATCGCCTAAATACGACTCGATGATTTCTCTGATTGGAATGGGGGTCTTCAAAAGACCAGAGTCTTTTGCCTCAGAAAGGATTTCATTTACCACATTTTGCTCTCGTGGGAGCCATTCCTCAGGAATTTTCATGATAATAGTGTTACTTTGCTTTTAATTGATTCTTAACGTGCTCAATGAAGGACTCGACTGAAAGAATTTGCTGTTCGTTCAAGTTGTATTTTGCTCTCAAGAACGTTGGCATACTAGCAGACTTGATATAGTCATCTTGTGTGATACCTGCTTGAGCCAAGATCAGTTCAAGTGGTTCCTTCAAACCGTCAGCGATTTTCTTCAGAGTCTTGATCGAAGGGGAGTCGTCTGCGTACGTTCCTTTTTCAAGTCTTGAGATGTAGCCTCGGGTAAGCTTTGCATTTTCAGCGAGCTTCTCCTGAGTGAGACCTTTATCCTCGCGTAAATTTTTGATGACATTATGCAATTTCATTTTGTTTGTCTAAATTATTTTTAATAACCTGACACATATTAAGGATACCATACATCCCTTTTGGTTACAATAGTAAACTTGTGGATATTTACAGTAAAATAACATTAGAAAACATAAGTATAGATATGTAAAGGTTTGTGGGGTTAGTTCCGTTAAAACCCAATAGTTTGAAGTGTTTGATTGCTACAGGTATTGATCTATGTTGTACCTAAGCCATTTCGTCCTTATGTTACCTATCTTAAACCCTCAAAATATTGGGTTTGTTTGGGTTTTGGGACACCCTTAAAACATCTAAAAAATATCCCATTCGTCCCATTTCAGGAAAATGATACCCCTATGCTGGTGCATCAATTTTTTGATTGTGTTTTCTCTCAGAAACCCTTACACTGTCTTACATGATTAATTCCGAGACCCCTGTGGGGCACATCCAAGGCAGACGCTGATGCATGGCTCAACTGAGCCACACAGCAGATCTGGCAAGAGTCAAATATGGCTAAGATATGAGTTAGATTCTCGTGTCCGTCAATTATTATTTAGAGCCATATTTTGTTAGTATTGACTAATATTGAACAATGCGGTATAATACTAAAGTAAAGATCTTTGATATCTACTTGCGTTCGCCACAGCATTTAGAGGCTTAAATCATAGGCAATTAAATGCTGTGGCGAAGAGTCCAGCTTCAATAAAAATACGAGCATGCTTTTCGAGGCCCGCTCACAACAAAGAAAGGACAAGCTATTATGAATAGCACGTTCACAATAAGTCAAGGTGCAGGTCAGAAGTTGGAATTCGCTTTCCAGCGCAACGATGGAACCACATCCGATTTGGATTGGCTTTCTACCGGCGATAACCTCAAGTCAGTCAGTCTGCTCGCCCGAGGCGAAGCAGAATTGGTTCTCAAGACTAAACCTGCTCCTGAACCGGAACAAGTGATTGACTCCATCATCCGTGTGAATCGCTCGATTCGTCCGTCGTATCCCGACTGGATGGAAGAAGTGATGCATCCGGAACTGGAGACAATTGGTCCCGCCGAATATGACGGCACCAAGCTCGAGCAGTGGCTTCATGACGGTCAGAAGGATGGGAAGTGGATCGAAGGCAACAAGATCTATGCTCATCTCAAGAAGACCGACATGTTGAAAACCTGTCTCGGACTGCGTGACCTCGAGGAAATCCAGAAGAAAGGCATTGCCTATTTCCGGAAACACTTCGCTGGTAAAGCAGTCTTTGGTTGGGCATCAGTCGTGCGGCACCGCCGTGGCAACCTCCGCGTCCCGTATCTCTGCGAGGGTGGTGACGAGGTGATTCTCGATTGGGACTGGCTCGGCAGCTATTGGCACAGCCTCCACCCGGCTCTCCGCCACGCAAGTAGCACTCAGGCCTAAGTCACTGTGCACTTTCTGCACTTTGACCTTTGTCCTAAAAATTTGGTGATCTAATCACTCGGCATGGAATGAGCCGCTGACATTCAAAACCCACATGACGAAATCGTGTGGGTTTTCTGCATATGGTAAACTATATACGGTAGTAGGCGAATCTGCTGGCGGTCAAGGCTTCCGGCGGCCGAATCCAGTATCCATACATCGAGAATATTCGCGGTTATGGCTTCGGATAGAGTGGTGTATGAAGACACTTCAAAAATTGAAGATACTTGGTGCAGAATGCTAGGGCATTATGATGCCAAATTCGATTCAATCCTGAGAGTATTCGAAGGGTGGTGGTATGGAAGGCATTTTGCATATACGTGCGGAACCGCAATGGCAACCTCAACGTCCCGTATCTCTGCGAGGATGGTGACAAGGTGATTCTCAATTGGAACTGGCTCGACAACAATTGGAACAGCAACAACCCGGCTCTCCGCCACGCAACTCTCTTCATTTCTCTCCTGCTTTTGTAGGGGAGTTTTGTTTTATAAGCTGTCCATTCCATCCACCTAGATTGCGACCGATTTCATCGAGTTTTATTGATAGTGCGATATACTTTTTATTGTCTAATGATTTTGATTCCCAGAGGATCATAAGTAATATCTTAAGTGTATCAAGTTTTCGTATAGCTAGGCGGACATATGGCGATTTTTCTTGCGGCGACAGAAAACTTGCAGCGGCAATAGCTTCAATTATTTCAATAAACAATGAATCAATACGATAACCAAAGGAATGTCTTTCTGTTTTCGGTAAATCTGAACAGTAGCTATGCCACAGGATGTATGAATCCTTCACTTTCTGTAAGACAGGCAGTAGTCGCGCGGGCGTGTGTGTGTGGATGATTCCTCCTTGCCAACATGTCCAGAATTAAATTTATTCATACGTATGATGATATCATTTCTATAGAAAATCTTCTTTTGGCATGGAAGGAATTTAGGAAAGGAAAGCGATCAAGAATAGATGTTCAGGAATTTGAACGTGATTTGATGAGTAATGTTATCTCATTACACACTGATCTTGCAAACAAGGTCTATACACATTCGCCGTATGAAGCGTTTAAGGTACATGATCCCAAGTCGAGAGATATTCACAAAGCGACTGTTCGTGATAGATTGCTCCATCACGCTATTTATCGAATACTTTATCCATTTTTTGATCGCACATTCATATCTGACTCGACTTCGTGCAGACTAGGAAAAGGAACACAAAATGCAATCAATAGATTTATAGTTTTCTCTAATAAAGTAACTTTAAATCATACTCGAACTGCATGGGTGCTTAAATGCGATATACGGAAATTCTTTGCTTCGATTGATCAGAAAACTTTGATTAGTATTCTAGAAACATATATTTTGGACAAGCAGATAGTTGCCCTCATTTCAGAGATTGTGGGCAGTTTCTCTTCTACAGAAAAAGGTATAGGTTTGCCTCTTGGCAATCTCACCTCTCAATTACTGGTTAACGTCTATATGAATGAATTTGATCAATTCGTGAAGCATAAGTTAAGGATGAAATACTATATCCGTTATGCTGATGATTTTGTAATATTTTCCCCTGATCGAATTCAGCTACGTTTAACTATTTCATTGATTAGTGATTTTCTAAAGAGTAGGTTAATGCTCCAATTACACCCAAAGAAAATTTCTATACGCACTGTTTCTTCTGGTAATGATTATCTTGGATGGATTAATTTTCCGAATCACCGTGTTTTACGAACAAGTGCTCAAAGACGGATGTTTCGACGGTTGCAAATGTGTGGTGATAAACCTCCAACAGTTCAGTCTTATTTAGGTCTGATTAGTCATGGTAATAGTAAAAAGCTGAAAGCGAGGATTGAAAGTTCTTATTTAACAAAAACCCAATAGTTTGAAATATTTAATTACTAGATATACTAATCAGAGTCGTACCTAAGCCATTTCGTCCTTATGTGACCTATCTTAAACCCTCAAAATATTGGGTTTGTTTGGGTTTTGGGACACTCCTAAAAAATCTAAAAACTGTCCCATTAGTCCCATTTCAAGAAAATGATACCCCTATGCTGATGCATCAATATTTTGATTGTGTTTTCGCTCAAAAACCCTTACACTGTCTTACATGATTAATTCCGAGACTCCTATGGGGCACCACACAATAGGTAACCACTAAGGAAGCCGACTGCTCGGCTTCCGATGGAGAATCGAACGGCGGAGCCATATTGCGTCGAGCACGACGCAATGGCGAGCCGGTGCCCAGACCAAAGCGAGCGGGTAGCGAGCTTTGAGTCACGGGCGATTCTCCAAGATCCTGTAAGGACCGGTTCTCCTATCAAATCTCATTCTAATATAATATAATTCGTATCTATGAAAAGACTCATCATTGTTCACGGTTGGGGAGGGGATTCACAGCAACCTATGCTCGCACGGCTCGGGAAGATTGGTACTGAACTCGGTTTTGAAACTACCGTTTTAGATATGCCAAATCCGAATGTTCCAACTATTGATGCTTGGACCAAGCACCTCGAGGACAATGTATATTATGTTGATCAAGATACGTATTTTATTGGTCACAGTCTCGGTTGCCAGGCGATCTTACGTTATTTGGAAATGAATAAAGGATCACAACTCGGCGGGGCTATTTTTATTGCTCCACCATTTCAAGTAAATGGATTGGACGACAAAGAATCAGAAGATATTATCAGACCTTGGATGGAAAGACCTATAGATTTCGCAAGTATCAAGAAGATGTCAGATAAATTTGTATCAGTATTTTCTGAAGATGATACGATCGTCACTCTTGATTATAATAAAAATGTGATCGAGAAAGGTTTAGGTCAAAAGATAATAGTTGTAAATGGAATGGGTCACTTCACAAAAAAAGATGGCATTACAGAAGTTCCTGTTATTGTTGAGATATTAAATTCATTCAAATAACTCATGACTGCCCACTCCAATAAAATAATTCAGTATATAAAAATTATTGTTTGCGCCTTACTTCTTGTAAGTGCGTTATTTTTCTTCTTTAGAAAGAATGCTCCACACACTGCAGTTCCTCCAGTTACAGTTGATCAACAAGCATCACGGATCGCTTCAAGTCCTCTCGATGCCACATATATCATAGAAGGACAAAAAGTTACCCTTACTCAAGGAAAGATTGAGAAAGAGATATTCTTCAATGCAACTTCAAGTATGAAAATAACTGTTAGTGCATTCAATCAGCCAACGTATGTCGACTTGAATGGTGATGGTGCCAAAGATGCTATTTTCTTCTTGTATGAACAACTCGGAGGTACAGGCACATTTTTCTATGTCGTAGCTGCGATAAATGAAGGGGGAATGTACAAAGGTCTGAATGCTATATATCTCGGTGATCGTGTTGCTCCACAGACTATCGATGTCGTGAATGGAAAAGTGGCCGTCAATTATGCGACAGTCAAAGATTCAGATCCGACGACGGCGAAACCATCAGTTGGTGTGACGAAGTACGTGAAGATTCAAGGAGGGCAATTGGTGGAAGTGAAATAGTTTTTAAAGCATTTTATTTAAAACAAAAAACCGCTCAACAGCGGTTTTTTTGTTTGCTTACAAAAGGAGACTATTTAACAGCGTCCTTGAGGGCCTTTGCGGCGCGGAACTTTGGAACCTTCATAGCAGGAACCTTGATTGCCTCACCTGTGCGTGGGTTGCGAGCTTCGCGAGCTGCACGCTGCTTTACTGAGAAGATACCGAGGCCAGCGATAGAAACTTCATCGCCCTTCTTCAAAGAGTCGATAATGCCGTTGATCATTGTCTCAACTGCTTGTTCTGCTTGTACCTTTGTACCACCGAGAACGCCGTGAACTGCCTCTACGATTGATGCTTTGTTCATATGTATGAATGTATTAGTATTTATAATTGATAATCTTGATTCGCCTCAACTGAGTCGCTGTGGCGAATCAAGTGTCGAACCATGGCTATAATTATATAGTAAGCCATATTTTAGGCAATAGGGGTCAATAATTGACACAATTACGTAATAGTTGCTTGTTTTATTAAAAATATCCCATATGTTATGGGATATTTTTAATGATATATTAATTTCACACCTACCTCGCAAACTCAACAGTCCTTGTTTCACGAATGACAGTGACCTTGATTTCACCAGGGTATTTGAGATCCTTTTCGATTTTGAGGGCTATATTACGTGCCAACTCTTTGGCTTCGAGATCACCCATCGCTTCTGGCTTAACGAAGATACGGATTTCACGGCCTGCTTGAAGAGCATAAGACTTTTCGATTCCAGGGAATGAATTGGCCGTTGCTTCGAGGTCAGCGAGACGCTTCAAGTAATTCTCGACATTGTCTCTGCGTGCACCAGGACGAGCTCCTGAGATGGCATCGGCAGTTTGGACGATACGAGACTCGACTGTTTCATACGGATATTCTTCATGATGAGCTTGCATTGCCTTGACGATTTCTTCAGGTGCACCGAACTTTTGCAAGATACGGCGACCGATTTCTACGTGTGTACCTGCAACTTCATGGTCAAGAGCTTTACCGAGATCGTGGAGGAGGGCACCCGCTTTAGCGACTTGAACATTAGCACCGATTTCTTCGGCGATCATACCAGCGATATGTGCCATCTCAACAGAGTGTTGGAGAACATTCTGGCCATAACTGGTACGGAAATGAAGACGTCCGAGAATGAGCAATATACGTGGATCGTGACCGATGACGCCACATTCGTATGCAGCAGCCTCACCCTTTTCTTTGATAGTCTTGTTGATATCCTGTTTTGCTTTCTCGACGATTTGTTCAATCTTTGCTGGCTGAATACGACCATCCTTGATGAGTTCAAGAAGGGCGAGACGAGCTACATGACGGCGAACTGGATCAAATGATGAGATAGTGATTGCTCCTGGAGTATCGTCAACCATGACTTCCACACCAGTAACACGTTCAAATGCCTTGATATTTCGGCCTTCTTTTCCGATGATCTTACCTTTGATGTCGTCATTTGGAATCTCGACGATCGACGACATGACATCAGAAGCAACTGATGAAGCAAGACGCTGAATAGACATAGCGAGAATGTCTTTGGCTTTATTTTCCAAAGCTTCTTCGCCCTGACTCTCAAGTTTATTCATGCGAACGAGTAAATCTTCCTCACTTTGTTTCTCGACGATTTTGAGAAGTTCATTACGAGCATCATCTTTTGAAAGTTGGGAGATCTTTTCGAGAGCATGAAGACGATCTTGCTCGAGTTTGTCGGCCTTTTCACGAATAGTCTTGATTTCTGCGACACGAGTCTTGATAAGTTCTACTTCTTTGTCGATATCGGTCTGGCGTTTGTCCAACAGATCCTCTTTTTTGATGAGACGGTCTTCTGTTTGGTGGATTTTATCCTCTTTTTCTTTGATTTCTATACGTGCCTCATCGATGTGTTTGTGTGCTTTTTCTTCAGCTTCTGCGGTGATCTTTTTTGCTTCTTCTTTGGCAGAGAGAAGCATCTCTTTGATTTCGAGTTCCATGGAACCCTTTTTACCAAGAGATATGATCAAGCGCAGATAGTATCCGACAGCAACACCAAAAACTCCAGCGAGAGAGAGGTATAGTGCGACTTCTTTTAATGACATATGCGGTTGGACCCGCCCTTAGGGAACTAAGGTGAAAGTAACGAATGATTCTGGGACTGTAGTATAAATTTCATAAGTTGAGGTATCACTAAAGTTCAGGAAAAGCGGTGTCAAAATTAATATTAGTAACATTTGTATAGTATAACTAAATAAGGAGGTGTGCAAGTCAACTTTACTATTATCAAAAAATGTGCCACAATAGCAACATACTTTTAATATAGTCAACATATATGTTAATTCCAACCGTTATCGAAAAATCTAGTTTTGGTGAACGTGCTTACGATATATATTCACGCCTTTTAAAGGAGAATATCATCTTTTTGGGTGGACCAATTGATGATCATATGGCCAATCTGATTATTGCTCAGCTCCTATTCTTGCAATCTGAAGATCCAAAGAAGGAGATTTCACTCTATGTCAATTCACCAGGAGGCTCAGTTACAGCTGGACTTGCGATTCTCGATACAATGAATCATATCAAGAATGATGTCTCTACTGTCTGTGTCGGAGTCGCAGCTTCTATGGCGGCTGTTATTCTCTCTGCAGGTGCAAAGGGAAAGCGTTTTGCATTACCAAATTCTGAAGTCATGATTCATCAGCCTTCTGGAGGTGTTGAAGGTCAGGCGACGGACATTGCAATAACCGCAAAGCATATTCTCAAGACTCGCGAACTTACAAATAAAATCTTGGCAAAGAATACAGGACAGACGCTCGCCAAGATTGAAAAAGATGTTGAACGTGATTTCTTCATGGATGCAGAAGAAGCAAAGAAGTACGGCCTCATCGATCATGTGACTTCTCCTGTAAAGAAATAATGCGTCTCCATCGTTTTTATGTAACTGAACAAGTTGGTATCAAGGATACGCTTGTTATCGAATCAACAACACTTGTTCATCAGATCAAGGATGTTTTTCGATTGAAGAGTGGTGATTCGGTGATTGTATTTGATGGTTCAGGATCAGATTTTGAATGTACTATTTCTGATATGAATAAAAAATCTATTTCCTTGAATGTGGTAAGTACTGAAAAGAGTCACTTTATGCCAACTCGTGAAGTTGTACTCTATTCAGCTATTGTGAAAAAAGATACGTTTGAATGGATTGTTGAAAAAGCCACTGAACTCGGTGTCACGACAATCATTCCTGTCATAGCGAATCGTAGTGAAAAGAAAGCGCTCAATATGGAACGTTTGAATAAAATCGCAGTCGAAGCGAGTGAACAGTCGGGACGAGGTGATGTTCCAAAGATTGGAGAGATAATGACTCTGAAAGACGTGATAAAATCTCGCCAAGGCCTACCCTTGGCTGAAATGATCGCATTTGATATCGATGCACCGCTTTTACCAAGGGTAGGCCTCGGTAGGAATGTTTCATGCGGACTTTTCATAGGACCAGAAGGAGGCTGGTCATCAGATGAGGTTGCCCTGTTTCACACCAATAATATCCCTGTGAAATCATTGGGATCTCAAGTTTTGCGTGCAGAAACCGCTGTTATTGTCGCCCTTTCGTTGGTGATGTTGGGTAAGTAAGAAGATTTTACAGTTTCAAGATGTTATAATTCAAGGTAGTAATTTATTTAACTACTAACTATATATATGGATACCATACAAATTAAACCAAGACGTTCGACATTAAGAATTGTTTTGTATACTCTAGGAATTGTTGTCTTGATCGGGTTAGTACTTATTGGTATATTCGCCTACTTAGCTTTCCATGCTTACAAGGGCTTTGAAGCTAGTGATAAAGCGGCAGTCATTGCGACAGTGGACCAGTTTGTGGGTTTGCTTAATCAGGATAAGAATCAACAAGCTTATGATCTC
>JBAWXC010000014.1:0-10678 GCA_037144235.1 Candidatus Tayloriibacteriota bacterium
ACTTGCATGCCTTATCCACGCCGCCAGCGTTCATCCTGAGCTAGGATCAAACTCTTAACTAAAAGTAAACGGAACAAAATAGAAAGCATGAGCTCATATTTTATCTTACTTAGTTATGATCCGAGTCAGGCGGGTCTATTGAATATATAGACCACCAAAATCATTTTTGAATATTTGTTTCTTGCACTCGTCCTACACAATCTATCAAAGTGATTGCATAAGACTTATTCTGTGAAGATCCGCTAAGACCATTCACAGACAAATCTTTTTTAACTCTGGGTTAGCAGAGCTAAAAAAGACGTATAATTACGTTCTCTGTTTAGCTTTCAAAGTCCACATCCCTTCTTTGGGACGTAGGGTCTATATTACAGGCCACAGGAATAAAGTCAAGGGGTTTTCGATATATATGCAAACATTGATAAATATAGCTATTTTCCGAGGTTCTTTTTGGGGTAAAAAGAGGTCATTATTTAGCACTATTATTTACCGGTGCGATCTCATTTTGCCACTCCTTTATAGCAGTACTTGGATATACCAATTGCAATACATTGAGTGTCAGATTGTCACGAACCCACCAGAGACAGCCCAATTCAAAGACAATAATAAGCGTGACCACAAGCCACACTTTTGAAAAACGAGCTACGAGAAAACCCAAAGCCATCATGAGAACATCTGAGGTGGAATTGAGAATACTATCTCCAAAATATCCAAGAGCGATCGTTGCTTCACGATAACGATTTATAATAAGTGGTGAATTTTCCAAAAGCTCCCACCCTCCTTCAATGAGCAATGCGATGAGAAACCAATACTTACGAGGAAACTTCTCTTGTAAACGTTTTGGTAATCTGCGTGATACAAACCACAACAATCCGTAGAACAACATGCCATGAATAATGTGTGAGAATGAATATACATCAGCGACACGTTGTGATGTTTCATTGCCCCAGATATTATTGTCCCAAAAACCAAAGTGTCCATCAGGACCGAGGACTGATCTGACTGACATATATTCGATACCTGCGACTGCGCCACACACAATAATAATCGAGATAATAATAAATCGGTTTCTCTTCAAACATGAGATGAATGATTTCATGAGAATATTGTATCACGACGCAGGTGCGACCTACGCACACTAGACTAATATAATAATTAATGTTATAGTCAATACGAACAACATATTATTTTTACCAACATCTTGTTGGTCAAAATATGAAACAAAAAACGAACAAACTAAATAAACTATGTCAGAGGCAAAGATCAAAGCGGGACTCCGCTTCAAGGACGGAAACGTGTCATTTGAAGTTCTGCACCCAACCCTACACAAAAAGGGTTTCTGGGACGTCAAACAAAACGTGCCCGGTGGTCACGGTTTCATGCGTTCTACACCCAAGATTGTCTCCCTTTCAGAAGAAAAGATCTTGGAATTGGAGAGCAGATACATTGGAGACGTCGGAGCTCGCCAAATGAATACCGTAGGCACATCAACATGCGTCGGAGCCCGTCCAAAATACCGTCAAGGTAACGGCCGAACCTTGCGCCGTGTAAAAGTAAATACCACGGCCAAAGTGTCCGCATAATCATTTCACAGTCACAAAAAAAACCGGAGGGTAACAATCCCCTCCGGTTTAATTTATATCCGATATATTATTTCTTACTTCCCCACTTCTCGATAGTAACCAACAATGGTGAACAGATAAAGATAGAACAGTATGTACCCACTGCAATACCAATGATGAGCGCCAATGAGAAATGTTCTGTCGATGTACCTCCGAAGATATAGAGGACGACGAGGGCAATAAGTGTAGTCAACGACGTATTGATCGAACGAGTAAATGTTTGACTGATACTGTGACCAACGACCTCTGCAAATGGTTTGTGCGAAGCTGCGTGTTTGAGATTTTCACGAACACGATCAAATACCACGATCGTATCGTGGACTGAGAAGCCGAGAATCACAAGGAGTGCAGTGACGAACAATGTATCTACTTCATAACCGAGATAGTGGCCGAGGATAGAAAAGACTCCTGCAGGAATGATAACGTTGTGGATCAAACCAACAATCGCGATGAGACCATATTTCCATGAAGAAACTGGTTCTGAAACTTTGCGGAATGCGAATGTGATAAAGAGGACAATACCGAGAAGTACAAGAACGATAGAGACGATTGATTTGCGGAGTGCTTCAGCGCCGAGAACTGGGCCGATCGAATCAAATGTTTTGACAGTTGCTTGGATGGTACTTGTAGCAGTCGAGGTTGCATCTGTTGAAGATGCTTGTGGTGCAAGGATAGCCATGACGCCCGCTTTTTCTGTCTGACTAATTGGCTTCATGCGGACAATATATTCTGTCGTACCTGAAGGACGTACAGAAACGGTAGGATCAATAGCGGTGAGTGCTTGTATGAGTGTTCCCTGTTCTGGGCGCTGTGAATACGAAACTTCGATCAATGTTCCTCCAGTAAAATCAATACCTGGCTTGAAACCAAATACAACAAATGATGCAACTGATGCGAGCACAATGATACCGGATATCGTATAGAATATTTTTCTGTAATTAACAACCCACATATATTTATTTGGTAGCTTTTCTAAAGCCGTTACTGATAAGGAAGGTACTGAATTTAGTAGTCTTTGACGGAGATACTGCGTAGAGCAAGAGGCGTGATGCAGTAATAGCGGTGAACATACTGGTGAGCACACCGACAACGAACACGAGAGCAAATCCTGTCACCACTGAGGTACTACCGAAGTAATACAAGACTGCACCAGTGATGATACTTGAAATGTTCGAGTCACGAATCGATGTCCATGCACGTGCAAATCCTTCATGCATTGCATCCCAGATACCACGTCCGCGAGCCAACTCTTCTTTCATGCGTTCAAAGATAAGAATGTTTGCGTCCACCGCCATACCAACTGAGAGAATAAATCCTGCAATACCAGCTGCGGTAAGTGTCACTGGAATAAGCTTGAAGAGTGCCAACATGAATATGGTGTAGATTGCGAGAGCGATGACAGATACAACACCAGGAAGACGGTACCAAAGTATGAGGAAGAAGGCGATCACGATGAATGAAGCAATACCTGCGAATATACCTCCATGAACTGCAGCTTGACCGAGTGATGGGCCAATCGTCTGTGTAGAGATGAGAGAAATAGGGACAGGAAGTGCACCGTAGTTCAAATTGCGTACGAGTGTCTTTGCTTCATCGAGAGTAAATGTGCCATTGATCTCAGCTTTACCATCGGCGATCTGTTCACGAACAACAGGAACTGAAATAGGAGTACCATCGAGGAAAATACCGATGTAGTCACCAACGTGATCTTTGGTAATCTGTGCAAAAAGATCACGACCTTCGCTGGTAAATGTGAGACCTACGACTGGTTGATTTGTTGACGTGTTGAATTCGAGAGTTGCTTTACTGACCATTGAGCCATTGAGTCCTGTATTCTGGAAAAGCTTGAGATATGCTGCTTGCTCTTCGGTTGTACTTGAAAACTGAGTACTTGATGCTTGGAATGCTCTCATGGCATCAGCGGTGACGACACGGAAATCAAGACTTGGTGTAGCACCGATAGATTTGACTGCTTCGTCAACATTGGTAACTCCAGGGAGTTCGACGATGAGCTTGTATGCACTTTCTTTTGAACTAAGTGCTGCACCTTCTTGAGTCTGAACAAGTGGTTCACCGACGCCGAAAAGGTTTACGCGACGTTCAACCACATCACGAAGTGATGACATTGAATCCTTGATATCTGAAGATGCGAGCTTGGATACATCTGCCTGATAGACGAGGTGTGTACCTCCGGAAAGATCGAGACCGAGATGGAACGCGTGCTTTGAACCTGGTTGCTGTGATGAATAAACGAAATAGCCGATTGCTGCGGCAAAGATGAGTAGGAATACTGCTCGGGCGCGGTGTTTTAACATATCCAGTGATTATAAGGATTTATTGGGATTATGCAACGTACTTCATGTATCTTCCCTCCTTCTTGACGAAAGCGTCTTTTGACTGCCATTTATATTGATATCCGTACATACGTGTCACTTTTGAACCATCAACAACGATCGGATATGAATACGACTTCCATCCACCACGTGAAGTTGGCACACGTCCACGTGTAAGATTCCACATACATGCAAATGCAATGCGTATGAGCCATGGATGGATGCGTATCGCCTTCTTGCCCACAGCCTGTGCCATATCTATACCACGGACTACGTCACCCGGTGGACATGCATTGAAGATATCGTAACCATTTTTGAGCTGGCCAAATGCCAATAGAGTAACAATATCGACGATATCATCTTCATGAATGAATTGGCGGCACCATTTCTCAGTGACAGGCACAAAAGATACCATGAGAGATATCACGCGGTGAATAAATGACGCTTTGAGTTGTCCAGAAAGTGCAGATTGCAATCCAAAACGAATGCGCATATATCTACCTCGTGGGCCAGTGATCGCTGCAGGACGAATAATAGCCACTTGGACTTTTGAACCCTTCTTTTGTGCCTCGGCATATTTCTCTTCGAGATGTTGTTCGGTAATGCGCTTTTCTTCTGCGTAGAGATAATCACTCGTGCGGAATGGTTCTTCCTCAGTAAAGCGATGTTCTATGGTATTGTCGGGACGAGCTGAATATGAAGCGACTGTAGAAAAATGTATAAGTTTTTTTACTGAAGGTGTACCGAATGCAAAATCAAAAATAGCATCTGAACCATCAATATTCCATTTCCACTGGAGTTTCTTCTTGCCATACATCTCACGAATCTGCCATGCGGTGTGTATGACAATATCTGGATTCATCGATCGAGCTGTTTCCTGCCATGTACTGTCAGAAGTATTGGCTTTGATATAGGTGAGCTTGGGTATGTTGAGGATCAAATCAGGCTGATCTACCATATCAATACCAATAATAGCTTCAACGTCTGGTCGTTGTGCAAACAATTGCACCAACATCGCACCAACATATCCTCCCGCACCTGTAATCAAAATCTTGTGTGTAGTATTCATGGCGCAATTGTAACTTACATGCCGACGCGCGACAACAATGTCTTGATCGTACGGAGTGTAATCTGAAGATCCAAACCGAGTGAACGATGTTTGATGTAATAGAGATCGTATGACAATCTGACTTTATTTTCTTCAATAGATTGTGGTGGCTTTTCTTGGTTGATCTGAGCCCATCCGGTGAGTCCTGGCTTGATGATGGTACGAACTGTGTAATATGGCAATTCTTGTTCAAGTCTCTTTTCAAGCTCGATCAATCCCGTACGTGGGCCAATGAGAGAAATATCACCTTTCATAATGGCGACACCTTGAGGTAACTCATCAATACGAGTCTTGCGGATAAACATACCCACTCGAGTAACTTTGTTGTCACTTTCAGACAACCATTTTCCTGATTCATTTCTCTGCATGCTTCTAAACTTGTATATCTTGACTGGCTTTTGATATTTTCCCATGCGATCTTGAGCGATGAATATGCGACCTCCATCTTCTATCTTGATAGCGAGTGCAACAAATGGATAGACGACACACATCGCACAGGTAACGATAGCTCCGAGAATAATATCCAATGCTCTTTTGATAGCATCATATATCTGAGGCGTGATCGAACTGATATTGCTCATGATCCACGCATAGTTCATGCATGAAAGAGGAATGCGACTGAAGACCATTTCATAAAATTCATGAAGATCGACGATCTGTACTCCAGGGAAATAACGTCGATACAATTCTGGGAGAATCTTCTGAACATGACTACTGGTCATATCAGCGACAATGTACTGAAATGCAGGAATGGTATCGAACATGGTCGAACCCTGTTCTGACAATTGAACAGGGTCAATGACATGGATCGGATACAAACCGACGTGGCGATTGACGGACATTTCGTGAACCAATTCTTGAACTTCAGAACCAGAGCCGACAACCAATGCCATATCTTTGCGACGAAGTGATGTGATCGAATACGCTCCGATACGCCATAAGATAAGGAGAGCAGTCGAAAGGGCGATATAAATAAACAAATTGATCTTCGGAGCAACTCCAAATGCAGGTATAAAATAAAACAATGCCACTGCAACGAGACCACTGGCGATCTGAGCTCGTACGATAATTCCTGGAATAGATGCTCGAGATATGGCGATAATTCTTCCATACAATCCTGATATATAAAATACAATGATCGAATAGATAAATATCACTGCAAATGAAAATGCGTGAGATTGGATGAGCTCATCAGATGGTACACTCTGATATCGGACAACGAGCGTAATGTACAGTGATAGGGCAAGAATCAATAGATCACCAAAACCAAGTAATACAGGCTCTTTTTTGTTTATCGTTCTCATTGTATACTCAAATATACCTTCAAGAACACCTACACGCAAGACTATGGAAACATCACCAAAAATAAAAATACTCCTCGTCATCACCAAATCAAATTGGGGTGGTGCACAACGATATGTATATGATGTCGCCACTCGCCTCCCTAAAGATCGCTATGATGTACAGGTTATCGTCGGAGGCAATGGCGCTCTCGTAGAAAAACTCACTGCATCTGGTATACCTGTCATCTCTGTCCCAGAACTCGGTCGTGACGTCAATCCGCTCAAAGATTTCAAATCATTCATTGCCCTTTTCTCTCTCTTTAGAAAAATACAACCTGACATCATTCATCTAAATAGTTCAAAAATAGGTGCCATGGGCGCTCTCGCCGGAAGACTCGCTCGAGTGCCTCGTATTGTATTCACTGCTCATGGATGGGCATTCAATGAAAATCGCAGTCTCCCATCGAAGATCATCATCATGGGTATATATTGGCTTACTCTCTTACTCAGTCACAAAACACTCACTGTTTCGGAACATATGAAGAAACGAATTTCTTCATGGCCATGGGTGCAACACAAGATCATGGTCAATTACAATGCTGTCGAATATACCACCAGTTTTTCTCGAGAAAATGCACGTCTCGTACTCAAAAAACATAATCCTCATCTCGCATCTGCACTCGAACACAACAAACGTGCGG
Source organism: Candidatus Tayloriibacteriota bacterium (assembly GCA_037144235.1). Taxonomy (GTDB): domain Bacteria; phylum Patescibacteriota; class Minisyncoccia; order Phycocordibacterales; family PALSA-1337; genus C7867-002. The sequence goes on from JBAWXC010000014.1 coordinate 7,045, forward strand.
AATGGATTGGAACCATCGCCGAATTGCATCCTATCAAAGGACTTGAATATGCTATTCGCGCAGTCGCTACCCTTCCTCCACATGTCATATATGTCATCATAGGTGAAGGTCAGGAACGAGCACATCTCGAACAGGTGATTAGTGAACTCAAACTGCAACACCGAGTATTTCTCATGGGTCATATCGCTCATGCGTCCGAATATCTCTCTGCATTCAATATCTTCATGCTCTCTTCTCTTTCTGAAGGACTCGCATACGTCGTACTTGAAGCAGGAATTGCAGGATTGCCTGTTGTAGCTACTGCAGTCGGTGGTATACCTGAGATCATAGACGATATGGAATCTGGTATTCTCGTACAACCAAAGAAGGCACGTGAACTTGGACACGCCCTCTCTTTCATACTCGAACATCCAGTCGAAGCAAAACAATACGGCGCAACTCTCAAACAAAAAGTTGCAACTCAATTTACCTATGAACGCATGATGAAAACTCTCGAAGAGGTGTATAACGGACGTATATAAAACTCTCCTATTGTGGCCCAACAAACTCATTCTTGACCATGTCCTTGTGAGCAGGACGTGAATATCGTCGCATCGACATCAATATACCGAGAGCCAAAAACTCAGTGAAAATGTGTGTACCTCCATAGCTCATGAGTGGCAGTGGTGTACCTGTGACTGGAAGCAAGTGCATATTCATACCTACATTGATAGTGATGTGCACGATAAAAAAGATTGCCACACCAGCACCATATAATATTTCAAAATTGGTTGCTCCACGACTGGCTTGGACAATAATGCGCCAGATAAGAATACCGTAGAGTGAGAACAGAATAACTATTCCCGCAAAACCCCACTCTTCAGCAAAAGCAGCAAAAATAAAGTCGGTTTGATATTCTGGCAAGAATTTCAAGCGAGATTGTGTACCATATCCCAATCCTTTTCCGAGAAGACCTCCTGAACCAACCGCGACCGTTGATTGGTAAGCGTTATAGCCTGCCCCATGAATATCGGCGAGTGGATTGACGAAGTTACGAATACGATCTTTTTGGTATTCCTTGAAACCAAAACTCCACAGCAGAATAAATGCGACGACTGCAATACCAATCATGCCGAAGAGGTGCTTCTTGGAAATACCTGAGACCATCACCATGCCAAGCCATACAAAAAACAAAATCATGGCTGATCCAAAATCAGGGTGTAACGCCACCAGAACACAGAAGATACCTGCATATGCACCTGAAACAATAATATGACGAATATTGGCAATCTCGATATGACGTCGAGAAAAATATTTTGCCAAAATAATAATAAGTGCCAATTTTGCCAAATCAGATGGTTGAAGAGAAAACGAACCGAATGAGAACCAACTCTGCGCACCGTGAGATGCCTTGCCGAGTACGAACAAGACGAGCAGTGCTCCAACTGAAAGTGAAAACAATGTGACTGCCACCCAGGTCGAACGCAAAAATGTCACATCAACAAAACTAATCGCATAATATACAACAAGTGAAACGACGATACCAATGATCTGGTGTGACGCAAATGAATTGTCCCCCGTAAATGAATGCATAGTCACAAGTCCTGCGCCGAGAATAGGTATGATCGCCAATAACATCCACCAATCAATTCTACTTTTTGATGTGGACGTACTGATACTATATCGACTTGCTGATTGAATGAGACGTTCCATAGCACTATTCTGCCACAGGAAGGACTTCAACGGAAATCACACTGTTGCTATGATTTGTCGGCCAAGTGAAAGGCGCGATGGCTGATGCGTTGCCAGCGATACCATCAAGTACCGTACGTGAGAAACCAAGAGCATTACCATCTTTGTCATACAATGCTACGTATACCGCCATACGTCCTATTGGGTATGCACTTACATTGGTGAGTGTGACTGAAAGTGAAGAACCTGCATCATCTTCGCTGTATTTCTTATCAGTGATTTGCAATGCACTGAGTGGATCTGCCTTCTTTGCCCATTCTGGAGCTGCAGTGAATTCAAACAATACTTTTGCGGGAATGCGTTTGCCCGTAGATACGGCTGGCTGGAATGCGAGCGTATTGCGGTGCGGAGGTAACGTAATAATTCCACTGACATCATTGATCAATATACCCTTGTCATCATAGAGAGCGAGGTGATATGGCGTACGAGCAGCTTCAGCATCTATGTTTGGATTGATGATGTATGCGGCAACATTGTAAAGACCAGGTGCGACCTGTTCAAAACGAGACCATGAGATGACTGGCGTCAGGAATGAGTTTGCACACAACTTTTTGCATGAACCTCCACAGTCGACACCTGTTTCACTTCCATTTTGTATACCATCAAAACAAGTCGGTGCAGTATACAAGAATGAATATACGATGAAGGAGACTATTCCCCCTGCAATAATAAGGAGAAGGAGTATGTATGAGAATTTTCTACGACTTGACCATGACATGCAGACATTATCGCACAAGCTAAAGCTAAAGGAAAATGAAAAAAGGAAGAAGGAATATATTCCTTCTTCCTTTTTTCATTTTCCTTTTTAAAACCACGAGATTAAATAGTATGTTCTGGCGGCAAGCTACTTTCGCCCCTCAGGACTATCATCGCCGCAACTACGTTTCACTTCCGTGTTCGGAATGGGAACGGGTGTTGCCATAGCGCCGAACCACCAGAACATACTACTCAATAACCTCTCTTTCGAGAGATATCTCAAATCAAATACAACGCAACTAACAATCGCAAATGCGACGTTCAAAGTTCCTAATAGGATGGACGGATTAGTACATCACGGCTCAACACCTTACGGTGCGTACACCTAATGCCTATCAACGTAATCATCTCTTACGGGTCTCAAACGATACCTAATCTTGGGGCTGGCTTCCCGCTTATATGCTTTCAGCGGTTATCCAATCCGAACTTAGCTGCCCAGCGGTGCCGTTGGCACGACAGCTGGTAGACCAGAGGTTCGTTCAACTCGGTCCTCTCGTACTAAAGTCAATTCCCCTCAAGTATCAACGCCTGCAGTAGATAGGAGACCAACCTGTCTCACGCTTGTTACCATGAATTACTTCATGCAATGGACTATAGCTTCATTACAAAGGAAAGAAGGAAGAGGGAATGAAGGAAAAAATATTTCCTTATTTCCTTTTTTCATTTTCCTTTACAATTGTCGATGTTTAGTCTCTACGGGTGGGTTTCACCTTCCCTCGGTATTATCCTCTTTAAAAGGACTCCACCGATATTAATCGACTTCATCCTACTGCGCTTTTTTAAAAAGCTTCGTAGGACCGCCGTGGTTGATTGATCATTCCTTTCTCTTATATATTTCTTAGATCGAAAAATTCTCGAAGTGATTCAGACTGTTAAACAGTCAATAAAACTTCATGTTCCCTATTCACGTGCTTTAAACGTGAATATATAGATAACACCATGTCTTTGTCAGATCCATTAATTGCTTAACGGTCTGAACCCAGCTCGCGTACCACTTTAATTGGCGAACAGCCAAACCTTTGGGAGCTTCTCCACCCCCAGGATGTGGTGAGCCGACATCGAGGTGCCGAACTCCGCCGTCGATATGAACTCTTAGGCGGAACTAGCCTGTTATCCCTAGAGTAGCTTTTGTCCGATAATCTTCCCC
>JBAWXC010000015.1:0-10105 GCA_037144235.1 Candidatus Tayloriibacteriota bacterium
CAAAGTTATGAGATTCCCAAGTTCAGTTATTGCTTCATTGTTCGGTTTTGCACAACGACAATACTTCAATGCAATATCAGGATCAGAACAAGCTCCACAGGTTAAGTTCTAATATGAGACGAGGTCTGTATACTCTTGCACTTACGCTTATCATACCGATAAGCGTATTTGCGTATACGAGCCCAGGCCGTCCACAGGGATTTGTGAATGATTTTGCACATGTATTTTCTGCTGAACAACAACAGAGTCTCGAGGGCACGGTATCTGCACTGAAAACCGCTTCTGGTTTTGAACTCGCTATAGTTACAGTGCCTACACTTGATGGTGATACTGTCGAGAATTACGCAAATAAGTTATTCCAGGAATGGGGAATCGGTCAAAAAGGAAAAGATAATGGCATCCTCGTCTTGATTGCTGTTAATGATCGGCAGATGAGAATAGAGACAGGATATGGCAGTGAAGGAGCACTGACTGATCTTCAGTCGGGGAATATTATCCGTAACGTATTCACGCCAGAGTTCAAAACGGGCAATTATTATCTCGGTGTCTGGAATGGTATACATGCCATCGCTACAATTCTCATGAAGAGTCCGGAGGCGGCACAATATTCTGTGGTACCTACAGGTAATACTTCTTCATCTTCAAAATTGGATGGGCATATTATTTTCTTCTTCATCGTTATTGGCTTGAATATCCTCTCGTACGTGTTGGGTAAGACAAAATCGTGGTGGCTCGGTGGGGTACTCGGTGCAGGAATCGGAGGAGTGCTCGGTGTAATATATGGATTCTTCTATGTTGGTCTTGTGAGTGTAGTTGTACTCACGTTACTCGGTCTGTTATTTGATTACCTCGTCTCTAATAAGCGTTCTGGTTCTGGTGGTGGAGGTTTTTGGTTTTTGGGTGGTGGAGGTGGCGGATCAGGAGGCGGCTTCGGCGGATTTGGTGGTGGGTCTTCTGGTGGGGGAGGTGCGAGTGGTGGGTGGTAATAAGTTGAAAGTCATAAGTTCAGAGTGTAAAGTTGTAACTCATGGAAGGTTCGCATAGTCCTGCCTGCCGGCAGGCAGGGGTCTAGTGTAGTGATTAAGATGTTTTATGTTTATATATTACAAAGCAAGAAAGATGGAAATCTTTACATTGGTAGAACAAATAATGTTGAAAGGAGAGTTGGAGAGCATAATATAGGTAAAGTCTCCTCAACTAAATCTCGTCGACCATTGGTTCTCCGTAAGATTTTTTCTGTTGCAACTGAACTTGATTCTGTTAATCTTGAGAAGGAATTGAAGAAAGGTTTTAGGAGAGAAGAATTAAAAAGGGAGTTAGGTCTAATATAATCGGAAGGTTCGCATAGTGGTCTAGTGCACCACCTTGGAAAGGTGGCATACCTTAACGGGTATCGAGAGTTCGAATCTCTCACCTTCCGCAAAACAATGAGTGAGCATCGCGAACGAATATGTTTTGCGAGAAGAGCGACATGCCTGCGCATGTCGCGGTGGAGATTCGAAAAGGTTCTCCCATATTTTTGAGGACGAGCTCGTCGAGTCCGAGAAAATGGGAAACCTGTACTGAAGCTGTAAGCTTCGAATCTCTCACCTTCCGCAGGATAATTTGACGAATATTCATTATTTGTTACACTTACATTACAAATGGCTTCGGCCTCGCCCTCTTATGAGGGAGATAAATCACGAAAAACTGCTAAAATAATTGTTTAGCGGTTTTTCGTATATGCTCAAATAAATCTTTATCCAGCACTCCTACTTTATTGATAAGGCGTTTCGTATCAATTAAGCGTATTTGTGAAATGATAGCGAATGCTTCTTTGCCGTTGATTATATTTAATCCGACATGATAAGGATTTTTCTTTTTTGAAGTAGTGAGAGGGATTGCGATACATACATGTTTACTAAATCCTTTTAAAATAAGGATAGGACGTTGAGCATCGTTTCCTGATCCATTTTGTTCGAAACCAATATTGACGCCGAGTGAACACCACCAAATCTCTCGTTCATGATAAAGTTTATTTTCACCTTGTTGGTGAATAATTTGCTTTTTTGTATTCCAAATATCAAAATCTGAAATCATTCGAGATTATAAAATAGTCTATTAATTATTCTTACTCATTCACAATCCTCTCCTTCGGCACTACTACCGTAAACGTACTCCCCACACCCTCTGTACTCTCAACAGCAATCGTCCCACCCAACTTCATTTCCACAATATCTCTCACCGTAGCCAAACCAATACCATTGCTTCCGTGTTTGGTACTGTAACCACGATCCCAAATATGATGCAGAGAACTTTCAGGCATGCCACAGCCAGTATCTGTGACACGGATAGTACATCCAGTAGATGTGCACTCATAAGAAATAGAAATTGTCTGTTCGGCAGAGGTTTTATCGTGGACTTTTTTGCATGCCTCGATAGCGTTTGAAATGAGGTTCATGAATATTTGCTGAATATGAACCGGATGAGTACGCAAAATGACTCTTGTGTAGACAGGAATGTGAATACGGACTCCATTCATGCGAGCTTTGAATCCGAGAACATCAGTGATCGTCGATAATTCAGTGTGTAGATTAGCGGTCGTAATGTGTTGATCGTGTGATATAGAAAAACGATGAATACTATCCATGAATGAATTCATGCGACGAGATATATCAGTTATTCTGAAAAGTATCTTTTGTGTTTCTTCAGTCTGTTCTGAAGGAGAGAGACGTTCAAGATAGAGTGACAATGAAGAAAGGGGACTCATCATATCGTGGAATAATCCTTGTGATAGTGTGCCGAATTCTGCAATACGTTCAAGTTCACGATTTCTTTCATGCTCTACCGCAAGCATTTTCTGAGTACGCAAGGCGATGCGTTCTTCGAAGTCGATACGTTCTCGCATAAGTTTTTCTTCGGATGTCTTGAGTGTGTGCAGAGATGTTGTTGTGTTGCCAATATATACCCATCCAATCGCAAGTAGTGTGACAATGCCTGCAATAGAGGTGATCGTATCAAATATTTTTTCACCAGTGTAATTCAGACCAAATATATCTGTACCAAAGGCGATACACACCATCGTACCGACGATAATCAAAGCAATACTCATGTATATGTATATTCGATATTTCATATGATATGCACGGATACTATCCGAACACAGCGCTCAGATAGTGTCCGTGTATTTTGTACGCCTGCCTGGCCACAAAAGATACAATTTAGAGAAGTGTTATTTTTAGACTCATGATGGGTATGAGTGCAACAATATACGTATTCAAACGATGGAATGATTAAGACGGTGTTATGTCGACCACATAACGTGTCTACAGTGTACTCGTGGATGATAAATTCCTGATGAATTTCCGATAAAATCTTGCTGAATGGGAGATTGTATCTTCCTCGAAATGTCATCATTGGAGTGTGTTAAATATTGATGATACGTTTGAGATGTAGAGGACTATCGATGATGTAGCCTCTGCCAGGAATATTACCGATGAGGTCAGGGGAATCATTCACATTTATCTTCTTGCGAATATTACGGATGTGAGCTTCGACGGTGTTCGAGAAAGGATCACTATCAGCGGTCCAAACATGTTCGATGATGAGCGCGCGTGAGACGATGATGCTGGGGGTACGCATCAGATATTCGAGAAGGTTGAATTCTTTGCGCGTGAGATGAATAGGCGTTGTGCCACGCATGACGAGATGTTTTTCTGTATCGAGAGTGAGATCTTCGACTTGTAATATATGCTGTTGGATTTCCTTGGGACGACGAGTGATTGCTTTGAGTCGGGCATGAAGTTCATTCAAGGAAAAAGGTTTGACCATATAATCATCAGCGCCAGATTCGAGTGCTTTGACTTTGATATCGACATCATCAGTTGATGACAAGAATATAATAGGAGTTGTTTTGTGTGCAGCACGAATTTCTTTGCATACGACGAGACCATCTTTCTTTGGTAGGGAATAATCGAGGATGATGGCGTCATAATCATAGGTACGAGCAAGAAATGAACCATCAGCTCCATCAGCCGAAATATCACTCGTGTGAGAGTGTGAAGTGAGTGCATCACCAATCAGTTCTCTGGTATCTATATCGTCTTCTACGATGAGTATTTTCATGAATGAGAGTATAACATACTTGCATTTATGGTCTTCCTTTGTTAGAGTATTGCCCACACATGTTAATGATCCGATTACAGCGCACAGGACGAGTTCACGAACCAACATTTCGTGTTGTTTTGACTGATTCAAAAAACGGCCCAAAGAGTGGTAAATATCTCAAGAATTTGGGATGGTACGATACTCGCATCAAGAACAAGACTGAACAGATGGATACTGAAGCCATCAAGCACTGGATGACCAAGGGTGCACAACTCTCAGTAACTCTTCACAACTTCCTCGTCCACAACAAAGTCATCACTGGCAAGAAGATCAACGCTCTCCCAAAGAAGACTCCTATCAAGAAAGAGCTGGTCGCAGAAGCAGCTCCAGCTACACCAGCTCCTGCAGAATCAGCGCCAGTAGAACCAGCACCAGCGGCATAACAAAACGGAGGCTCGTCCTCCTTTTTTGTTTGCCACGAAGACACCTCTTTGCTACACTTGTACGTGTACAGGTGTCATCTGTACGATTACGAATTAATTAAAGATTATATGCAGCAAGACCAGCAGTTCCTCGAATATGTTATCAAGGCTCTCGTAGACAATCCTGATCAAGTAAAAGTAACTCGTACTGTCGATGAAATGGGAGTACTCCTCACTCTCGAATGTGGTGCAGCAGACATGGGTAAGATCATCGGTCGTCAGGGCAATACTGCCAAGGCAGTCCGTACACTCCTCCGTGTTGTTGGTATGAAGCACAATTCTCGTGTGAACCTCAAGATCAATGAACCAGTCGGTGGTCTCAAGGATCCTTCACGCGTCGAATCTGCTATGCCTACCGTTCCACTCTCAACTCCAAACTCAAAGACAGTTGATGAAGCGATGGCGGATTTGAAATTGGATTAATACAACAATGAGATAAGAGGTTTGATATAAGAAACAAAAAATGGGCAGAAATGCTCATTTTTTGTTTGACTGGTTTTATATTGGTGTTATTGTTTGTTATGAAAGCACTATCTATGAAAATAACACTTGAACGTATTGATCATGGCGATACGAGCCATTTGTTTGCAACACAATTCCTTGCCGATCTTACTGCTTTGGCTCGGAACATAAATCCGGATTCTGCACCGGTAACAGAAGAGACGATGAGAAGGTTTCTCATTCGTAATGGTTACTTCGCTTGTTGTTGGAATGATGAGAACAAGGTTGTCGGTATGGCAACTTCTATCTTGTTATACAAGCTTACGGGATACAGTGCACGAATCGAACACGTTTCTGTTCTGCCAAAATATGGAGGACAAGGAATTGCTCGGAAACTCGTCACTTTGTTGATTGAAGAATGTCGCTTGCTCAAAGTTCGTCGTATTGAACTTACCTGCGAACCCAAAAGGGTAATCGCAAACAATCTTTACGAGAGTCTCGGTTTCAAATTGAGGGAGACGAATAGTCGTCGCCTTACACTTGTTTTGTAAACTGATGACCCAATTTCACGAACGCGATGTAGTTTCTGCAACGCGTTTTTTGTTGTAATGAAAATGTCGCGCGAGCAAGCTCGCGCGACGGTGAAGAAAAAGGATCAGACGACTTCGGTGGTCGCATACCCTGAAATGAGGTCGGGTAATTTGTGAACATTGTGCCCCTTGAACATCTGCACGAAATAAAATCCGATGGCGGATTTAGTTTTTTCGCTCAGCGCGCCGTTGAATAGACGAGACATTCCTTCTGGGGTGATTTTAATATACTGAAGCCCAGAAACGTATGATTCCAGATCCGCGGCCAAGTTTTCAAGCTTGAGCTGATCATTGATGAGTTCGATCAGCGATTTCAAACCGTCTTGTTTATCCAAAGTGTCCGCCGATAGGGACATTGAGATAATGCGGCGTTTGAGCTCAGCATCATTGGATTTATTCCAGAGGGCGATACAGAGGTCAATTAAATGACATGTAATAGGATCTTCGCGTTTCATAGGTAGTTGAGTAGTTGTGTGGTTTCGTTGTTTGTTTGCGGAATTCCTCTTGAATTTACAACAGAAATGATGTATAGTCAACCTCACTTCTATGACCACATTTCATATCATAAGTCTTTTTCCAGAATCACTCGAATCGTATGTAAACGCTTCGATAGTTAAACGTGCTCAAGAAAAAGGGATGATTTCGATCAAATATTACAACCCCCGCGACTTCACTGTTGCTTCTAAGAAAGGTGGTGAACAAAGTTATGCGGATCGTCGTGTAGATAATCGCCCTTATGGTGGAGGTCCAGGAATGGTTATTGAAGCTCTTCCGGTTGTGAAGGCAATTGAGGCAGCGGTAGGGAAGAAAGTTCAAAGTTCAAAGTTAAAAGTTAAAAGTGAAGGAAAAAAAAGTGTAAACAAAAATAAAGTTTGTATTATTTTCTTCAGTCCTTCAGGAAAACAGTTTACAAATGAGATTGCTGACTCATTCAAGACATATACAGATATCGTCTTTGTCTGTGGTCGCTATGAAGGTATCGACGCTCGTGTGAAGCAAATATTCCCCATGGTTGATATATCAGTTGGCCCATATGTCCTTACTGGAGGTGAATTGCCAGCGATGATCATGATTGATTGCATTACTCGTCGTATTCCTGGAGTTTTGGGAGATATTCAATCTCTCGAAGAAGAGCGTGTGGCCAGTCCTGATGTTTATACACGCCCTGAAGTAATCGAATATAAAAAGAAGAAATATAAGGTTCCCAAGGTGCTTTTGAGTGGCAATCATGCAGAGATGGAACAGTGGAAAAGAGCTACTCAGAATAAGAAAAAGAAGTAATCTTGACCTATATCAGCAGATATGATAGGGTAGCAACAACTTCGCAGATTGTGTTCTGCTGTATCGCGAGGGATTAGATAGGTCAATCAGTAATCCTACCCATAGTGAATATTCAACTGCAGTAACGTGCACTCTAACGTTCTCGTCCCCGAGGGCGCCTTTTACGTTATTGAGTTGTCTTATGTCACTTCGGAGAGATTTGTTCGTCAGTTCGTTTTTATTAATACATGAGTTATGAGACATTGTTGAAAGTGTGATGAACTTTTAACTTTGAATTCTTAACTCTAAACTTTTATTACCATGTCCCACACCACAGCAATGCGTCCAAAGAAATATTTTGCACGCTACCAAGCTCCACTCACAGACATGCCTCATTTGGTCGAGTCACAACTCGCCTCATTTGCATGGCTCATGGAGCACGGCTTCTCAAATCTTTTGAAGGAGTTTTCTCCAATCAAAGATCACAATGAGAAAAAGTTTGAGCTCACCATCGGTGGTCTCGAACTCGTTCGCCCAAAGTACACTGAGCACTATGCCAAAGATAACAAGCTCAACTACGAAGGTCAGATCAAAGTCAAAGTCATTTTGAAGAACAAGACCTTGAACGTCGTCAAAGAACAGGAAATGTTCCTTGCTGATTTCCCCCTCATGACTGATCACGGTACATTCATCATCAACGGTGTTGAGCGTGTCATCACCCCTCAACTCGCTCGTTCATTCGGTATTTTCTTCACTTCTTCAGAATTGAAGGGCAAGAATTATTTCGGTGCAAAGATCATTCCAGCCCGTGGTGTCTGGATGGAAATTGAAACCGATACAGATGGCACTATCTATTGCCGTATCGACCGCAAGCGCAAGTTCCCAGTAACTTCACTCCTCCGTATTCTCGGCGCAAAGACCAACGCTGATATCCTCGACCTCTTCAAGGGTAATCCCGATGCACTCAAGGTTGTTGAACTCTCACTTGCAAAAGATCATGCCAAGACTTCAGAAGAGGCATATATCGAGATTCACAAGCGTCTCCGTGATGGTGATCTCGCGACTGCAGACAATGCACGTAACTTCATCCAGTCACTTCTCGCAGCTGATCGATACGATATTTCTCGTGTCGGACGTTTCCGTTTCAACAAGCGTTTCGGTAAGTCTATGGCAGAAAAGGATCTCGAGCGTCGCACCTTGTCTCTTGACGATATCGCTACAACCATCTCACACGTGGTGACTCTTTCGATCACTCCAGATATGCAAGCTGACGATATCGATCACCTCGGTTCACGCCGTGTTCGTTATGTTGGTGAACTTCTCGAGACACGCATCCGCCTCGGCCTCACTCAGATGAAGCGTAATATTCAGGACAAGATGTCTACGGTTGAACCAGACGTCACACTTCCTGTTTCATTCATCTATCCTCGTCCACTCCAAGCTCGTATCAAGGAATTCTTCACCACCAACCAGCTTTCACAATTCATGGGACAAGAAAATGTCCTCGCTGAAATCGAAAACCTCCGTCAGCTCACTGCTCTCGGTCCTGGTGGTCTCTCACGTGAACGTGCTGGATTCGAAGTTCGCGACGTGCACCCATCTCACTATGGTCGCCTCTGTCCGATCCACACTCCAGAAGGTCCAAACATCGGTCTTGTGCTCCGTCTCGCTATGTACGCACGCATCAATGATTTCGGTATGATCGAAACACCATATGCCAAGGTTAAAAACGGCAAGGTTACCAAAGAGATCGTCTACATGAATGCGCTCGAAGAAGAAAACTTCCGCATTTCACACGCAGCTACACCTCGAGATGAAGAAGGAAATATCCTCATCAATGATGTTGAAGTCCGTATCAACGGCAAGCCAGCAATGGCACACAAAAACGAAGTCGATTTCATGGACGTCGCTGCAAACCAGGCATTCTCAGTTGCAACATCACTCATTCCATTCTTGAACCACGACGATGCAAACCGTGCACTCATGGGATCAAACATGCAAAAGCAGGCAACACCATGTCTCGTTCCTGAAGCACCATTTGTTGCTACAGGTATCGAAGCAAAGGCAGTCATCGATACTGGTCGCGTGATTGTCGCTCCAGAAGATGGAGAGATCACTCATGTCGATGCCAAGAAGCTCGTCTTTAAGTCAAAGAAAACAGGCAAGAGTCATACCTATGATCTCGTGCTCTTCCAGCGCACCAACGGATTTACTGCATTCCATCAACGTCCAATCGTCAATCTTGGTGACAAGGTTAAGAAGGGTGATATTCTCGTCGATACATCAACATCAGACAAGGGTGAAATCGCTCTTGGTCACAATGCGCTCGTCGCCTTCATGTCATGGTCAGGAAGTAACTACGAAGATGCGATCATTCTCTCAGAACGTGTCGTCAAAAACAGTAAGTGGAGTTCAATCGATATCAAGGAGTTTGTGATCAATGTCCGCGATACCAAACTTGGTCCAGAAGAGACAACCTGCGATATTCCAAACGTATCTGAAGCAAAACTCAAGAACCTCACCGAAGAAGGTATTATCCGCATCGGTGCTGAAGTTCGTCCAGGCGATATTCTCGTCGGAAAGATTTCACCAAAGGGTGAGACACAACTCACGCCAGAGGAACGTTTGCTCCGTTCTATTTTCGGAGAAAAAGCACGCGATGTGAAAGATACATCAAAGCGCATGGAAAATGGTATGCGTGGTCGCGTCATTTCAGTCAAAGTATTCTCACGCGAAAAGGGTGACAAGCTTGAATCAGGTATCATCAAGAAAATCTACGTTGAAATCGCACAGGTCCGTAATATTTCAGTGGGTGACAAGATGGCAGGACGTCACGGTAACAAAGGTGTTATCTCACGTATTCTTCCAGAAGAAGATATGCCATACATGGAAGATGGAACACCTATCGATGTGATCCTCACACCACTCGGTGTGCCATCACGTATGAACCTCGGACAGATTCTCGAATTGCACCTCGGTCTCGCTGCAAACGCTCTCGGATATCAGGCGATCGTTCCTCCATTTACCGGAGCAACTGATGAAGAAATCAAGCAAGAACTCGTCAAAGCCGGATATGATGCATCAGGAAAGATGATGCTCCGCGATGGTCGCACAGGTGAACACTTCGACAAGCCTATCGCAGTTGGATACATGTACATCTTGAAACTTCACCACATGGTGGAAGACAAGATCCACATGCGTTCGATCGGTCCGTACTCTCTCATCACACAACAGCCACTCGGAGGT
>JBAWXC010000016.1:0-9918 GCA_037144235.1 Candidatus Tayloriibacteriota bacterium
ATGAGTGATACGACTGCTGTTTGAAGTATGAAGAAGACAGTAATGAAGGTTGTATTTTCCGTATTGATCAATCCCGCGAAGAGTGCGATCTGAATACAAATAAGCCAGAGGGATGTCGTATAGTTGCCGAGTCTACGGATCAGATACGGCGCAAAGAGAAAACCGAGTATAGAAACTGCTGAGCCGGTCATGTAAATTAATCCAACAGTGCGTTCATCTGCAAAGAGTGACAAGAAACTCGAGTTGGAATACATCGGGATCACCAAATGAAGTGTATAGATGAAACCAATGATGGCAATGGTGTATATGACGTGACTCCGAGGTGGTTGTGGAATGTTCATACGTACTAGTATAACAAGATGATTGACTTTGAGCCATTGTTTTGATAAGCTAGCCTTCACCTATGGAAACAAAGCAAACTATCGAATCTATGTTCGGAGCAGGCGCTCATTTCGGTCTCGGCCGTTCTCGCCGCCATCCAACAGTTACTCCTTATATTTTTGGCACCAAAAATAGCACTGATATCTTCGACCTCGAAAAAACAGAGACTCTTCTCGCACAAGCAAAGGCATACGTCGCCGAGCTCGCCAAGACAGGCAAGACTATTTTCTTTGTCGGGGGCAAGAAAGAGGCCGCAGCAGTTATCAAAGCAACTGCAGATGCTCTCAATATGCCATACGTTGACGGTCGCTTCATCGGAGGTACTCTCACCAACTTTGGCCAGGTTCGCAAGCGTGTTGAACGTTACGAAAAGCTCATCGCAGATCGCGAAAAGGGCGAATTGCTCAAATACACGAAGCGTGAACGTTCACTTATCGACAAAGAGATCGCTAAGCTCGAAAAGATGTTCCTCGGTATCGTTTCTTTGAAGAAGATGCCAGATGTCCTCTTTGTGATCGACCCACGTCGCGAAAAGAATGCCGTCAAAGAAGCTACTGATATGAACATTCCTATTATTGCTTTGTCAGGATCTGATTGTGATATCCGTGAAGTCAAATATCCAATCGTCGGTAACGATTCTTCAAAAGCAAGTATCCAGTTCTTCGTGCAAGATATTGCTGGTGCATACAAAAAAGCAAAGACAGTTTAAATCTACCGAGAGAATCTCTATTCTCTCGCATGTATTCTCCGTGAGTTTTTCTTGCTATAATCTATAGACAATTATTAATTATATATTTATATACTTTCATGTCAGTAACTATCACTACAGAACAAATCAAAGCATTACGAGATCAGACCGGTGTGTCAGTTATGCAATGCAAAAAGGCACTCGAAGAAGCTGGTGGTGATACCGAAAAGGCATTGGTTATTTTGCGCAAAAAGAGTGGTGAATTGTCAGCAAAGAAAGCCGATCGTACATTTGGTGCAGGTACTATCCAAGCATACGTTCACGCAAATGGTTCCGTTGCATCACTCGTTGAGCTCAACTGTGAGACAGATTTCGTCTCCAACAACGAAGAATTCAAGACATTGGCACGTGATATCGCTATGCACGTCACCGCAACCAATCCAAAGTTCTTGAGTAAGGAACAGATTACCGAAGCAGACATGGCAGCCGCAAAGTCAGTCTTTGCCGAAGAAGTCAAAAACAAGCCAGCAGCAATGCAAGAAAAGATCCTCCAAGGAAAACTCGATACGTATTTCGCTGAAATGGTCCTCCTCAACCAACCGTTCATCAAGAACCCAGAACTTACTATTCAGGCATTGATCGATTCTGCTATGCAAAAGTTCGGTGAAAAGACTGCCATCGCTCGTTTCAAAAGATTCAAAGTTCTCGAGAATTAGAAAAAGAGCTATGAGATACGGAATACGAGCTATGAATAGACAGAATATCCCATCTCATATTTCGTAGCTCTTACCTCATCACTTATGTATACTCTCATCATCACATTTTACATCTCTCTTATCTTGGTCATTCTCATGATCTGGAATAAGCATCATGAGGTGACGAGTGGACACCCTTCAGTCCTTTCGAGATGGGGAACAAAGACAGACAATTTTTTCAATTCTATTTTTGCTCACATCAAAAAAGGTTTTTCATATCTCAACAAGCATACATTCATTGCTCTGGCACAATGGATGACATTCCACGTGCTCGTACGTGTACGTAAAGTGTACGTCTATCTCAAACACCAGTTCATCTCACATCCTCACGGTAAGCGTATGATTGATGCGGTGCGTGGTCGTGGTGAGGTCAAGGATCATGGTGCGTCGTTCTATCTCCGTCGGATTTCGAGAACGATAGAGAAGTAGGTTGCAAACCTTCAAAAAAACTGTTACCTTTTATTGCACGCCCGTTTAAATTAATCACATACGCCATCTTAGCTCAGTTGGTAGAGCGCTACTTTTGTAAAGTAGATGTCCCCGGTTCGAGCCCGGGAGATGGCTCCGAGAGTCAGAAAACATTATTATAGTTCGTCTAACATATTTCACTATGAAGAAATGTGCCAATTGTGCTATACCACTACAGATAAGACATAAAATAAAATTTTGCTCAAATACATGTCAACATGATTATCAGCACCAGTTATTTATTGATAAATGGAAGAGAGGATATGTTGATGGTATTGTAGGAAAACATGTTCGAGCAATCTCTACTCATGTTCGAAGATATCTGATTGAGAATAATAACGAGAAATGCTCCCAATGTGGCTGGAGTAAGAGACATTCAATAACAGGAAAAGTACCTTTGGAGATCGATCATATTGATGGTAATGCTGAAAATAATATCGAATCAAATCTACGCGTGTTGTGTCCCAATTGTCATTCTCTAACAGCTCATTTTAGAAATCTAAACAAAGGTAATGGAAGAACGTGGAGATCGAAAAAACTATAATATTATTTCTTGGTTGTTGTCGCAGTACTCGTTGCGTTCAGTTCAGGAATAAGTCCTTGGATGTCTTCGATCGAGTGAAAACCAGTATATGTCTTGTTTTTGATGATGACGGCAGGAAGAGGAGCATTGACCTTGTGTATATTGGCGAGGGTCTTCAACGCAGAGACGTCGAGGTCGTAATCAAATGAATAGACACGGACGATATCAGGGTACTGTTGACGAATATAGGTGAGGACCTCTCCTTGGCGGTCACAATCAGGACAGTTGGCTTGGTAGAAATAGAGGATAGGAATAGGTCTCTTGGGACACTTTGCAGCAGTTGAATTGATGAGTAAGAAGTCTTTGATTTCAAGCAGAGAATAATAACGCTTGAGAGTAACCACATCAGAATCAGAACCTTTGCCAATAGATTCCATGTAGGAGAGTCTATCAGAGAGGTTGCCCAATTCTTGACCAAGAGCAGAACTGAAGAGATCAGTACATGCAGCATCTTTCAAGAGATTGAACTGGGTTTCTGAAGAGAGAATATTGATCGATATAGAGTCCTGAAGACCTCTGATTTCATTTATACGGTGATTATTGAACCAGTTACTGATACTGATGGCAGTGATGAATATTCCTGCCGTAATAACGAAAGCGAGCGCGTATTTTTTCCAGTCAGATTTCATGTCTATGTATTAGCGCCATGCGGCCTGTTTACCGAAAGCGACGTTTATAAGTGAACGACCAACCCAGAACGGTGCAATGAAAGAGTACAAGAACATATAGGTGGCAATATCACGGATACGTGGAGTATTGCCACGAGAGAGCTTTGAGCCAATATAGATAAAGGCTATAACTGTAACTATCGCCACTATGCCACTAAATATAATCGGTGACGTATGGAAGAAGAAAAGATCAAAGTGAGGCATAGACCATGAAAATGCATGTATTCCAATACTTTCAAATCTCACAACGATCGAATGTATAAAACGGACAATGTCGTACGCAAAGGTTGATATGATAAACACGATACTGAATGCTGATACGAGCATTGCGGGCAATATAAATCCTCCCATGTGGCCGTATGACGACTTGAAAAGCATGAAGCGATATTCGCGGGTGATGTTAGACAAGAATCCTGATGTCCATCGTACTCGCTGGGTGTAGAGTGCTTTGATGTTACGAGGTGATGAAGTGTATACGACTGCATCTTGGGCACTAGCTATCTTCATGCCATTGGCTTGCATGCGCATGGCGAGTTCCATGTCCTCGGTGTTGTAGGCCTTCTTGTAGAGGCCAATCTCGTCAAACACACTTCTACGAATGATAGAAAATGGTCCAGGAGTAACGTAAATAGCATTGAGTTCACCTTGAATACTGCGCAAGAATACACCGATGATGTATTCGGTCTTTTGGATAATCTGAATAATGGTTTTCGGTTCGTGAATATGGAGCGAAGGAACGACAGCCATAGTTTCTGGGTTCTGGAATTGACGTACGAGACGCATCAGAGCATCAGGTACGACATATGAGTCCGCATCGAGACAGCCGACGAGCTCGGTAGTTGCTCTGCTGATAGCGAGGTTGAGTGCAGTATGTTTGCCACCATTTTCTTTGTGGATGATTTCTATTTGTGGATTGCCACGGAATACTTCAAGCGCCTCTCGAGTACCATCGGTTGAACCATCATTAACGGCAACAATGCGAAGTTTCTCTGTCGGATAGTTGAGTCCGAGAAGAGAATGGATTGTCTTGCCTGCAGTGTACTGTTCATTGTAACAAGGTACGATGATCGTGACTGAAGGGAGGTCATCATGTGCCACGACAGTATCTGTAACGCGACCATGGAGGACTTTGCGTCGTTCGATGTACGTGATGAGCATGAATACTTCGAAGTACAGAGATATGAAGAGTATAGCGAGGGTTATGATATCGCGAGTAGACGACATGTCGTATAGTATCGCATATTTACGTGCTTTTTGCTAGACTTACGGACATCATAGTATTTAGAAAGCCATGACTACGACCACATCACGAAATATCACTATCACAGACCCGCAAGAGGCAGAAATGCTCGCCCTTCTTGATTCGCGTACTGATTTCAAGAGTTTGCGCATGAAGAGATTGGTAGCATTGCCAGATCTCACCAAGAAACCCAATTCCCCAGTCAAAATACTCTTTGATCAGATCATCAATCTTCCTCGATTCAAGGATTTTGATATTGTCGATTTTCCAAAAGTAGTTACCGTTGAACAAAATTTCGACTTACTCAATACACCAGCTGAACACCCAAGTAGAAAGGAAACTGATACGTACTACATTACTCCTACACATCTCCTCCGTACACAGATGACGGCGATGTGGTCTTTTTATCTCAAAGATTCTGAAGTCCGCGCAAGACTTGAGACTGAAGGTCATATCCAAGCTCTCGCTCCGGGCATTGTGTTCCGCAAAGATGAGATCGATAGACATCATTTTCCTGCATTTCATCAGATTGATGGATTGTATATTTGCAAAAAGAGTCAAAAGGTCATAACTCAGAATGATCTCAAAGAAGTCCAGGTTGATCTGGCTCAAGGTATTTTCGGTAAAGATATTGAGTATCAATTTCTCGAAGATGATTTTCCTTATACGGTCCAGAGTCTTGAAATGGATATTATGTTCAATGGGAAATGGCTTGAAGTGAACGGAGCAGGACTCGTCAGCCCTGTGGTCTTGAAGAATTTTGGTTTGGATCCAGAAATATACAATGGATGGGCATTCGGTTTCGGTGAACGTCTCGCAATGATCAAGATGGGTATACCAGATATTCGTATTTTGTGGTCCGAAGATCCACGCATCATTCGACAATTCAAAGATATCAATTCTACATACACAGAAGTGAGTAAGTACCCTTCAACATTCCGCGATATTTCATTTGTGGTAGACAAGGATGTCAATCTCAACAATTATTATGAAATCGTCCGTGAATTGGCAGGCAATCTTGTCGAAGAAGTGAAGTGTATTGATACCTTTGAAAATGCCAAAAAGTTTGGAGAAGGAAAAGTGAGTTATACATTCCGCATCGTCTATTGTTCACCAGAACGCACACTTACCAATGAAGAGGTCAATGTTATTCAAGAGACAATTCGTACTCGTACGGTATCGGAATTGAATGCAGTGGTGAGATAATAGTTATCCACATACTTTTCACCCCCCCCCCGTACGTAAATCCATGCTAAAATAGCCACTAACATGGCCAACATGCTCAATCTCCGTAAGGAGCCACAACCTACCGTAGTTGTTGTTACCAAACCACGCTCATTTGTGCTGGAATCTCTCAAAATGATCATCGTCATCACAGTAGTTACTGCTACCGTGTGGGGTATATCTAAAGCGGACACTCTATTTCCTTCACCTGTAAAAACAATCGGTGTGTACGGTATAGTCACTGACATTTCTTCTTCTACTCTTTTACTCGATTCACATACTAAAACAGGTACCACTACCTATGATATTGATATTACAATAGTCAAAAAGATTGAGACACAAAAGTACGTACCTCTTACCATCGACAATATCCATGTCGGTGACATGATCGTTGTTCAAGGAGAAGGTTCACAAGGGGACACACTCTTTGCTGCTTCTCGCATCGTCTCATTTACTTCAACATCTTCAATCATTCTCAATACAGCAACCACCACCGCAACTTCAACTGAAGCTAGTTCAACAGCTACAACTACAGATTCAAACGCTTCTACTACAGATTCGTTATCACTCACCGCAACTACTTTACCAGATGTAACAGCGACAACTACGGCGACTTCAACTGCTATAACCACAGACTCAATCGCAACCACAACCGAAGTAACTTCGACAGCGACAACTACGGATTCGACTATACTCACCGCAAGTACAACCTCAACAAATTCAGTCTCATCAACTACAAGTACGACACAAGATACATCAGTAACTCCAGCACCAGCAGAACCTGTTGCACCAGTAATACCAGATACGGCTAGTTCAGCACCGACAGATTCATCAACTACTTCTCAATAAATATGACATCAAGATTATTCAAAAAATACAGATATAGTTTTGTTGGTACGATTGCTCTCATATTGTTTTTTGTAGGTGCAATCATGGTAAAAGCTGACGCACTCTTACCAGGAGATATCTCCACCTGTGGAGAACTTGGTGTATCAGGTACACCATATACACTCACTACAGATGTAGCGTCAACAACAGGTACGTGTTTCAGTATGACCACTGATGGTGTGGTATTGGATGCGCAGGGACATAGTATTAGAAGAGGAGGACCAGTAGATCTGACAGGGAATATTGGTTTGTATCATATGGATGATATATCCTCAGGATCTGTCATCGATTCTTCGGGAAATAATAACAATGGTTCAACGATACTAGGTTCAGTTTCGACTGTTCCAGGTATTACTGGAAATGCATTGAATTTCAATGGTAATGGATATGTCACTGATGAAAACTTTCAACCACAACTTGGACCAAATGGTGACTATAGTATTTCTGCGTGGATAAAACCAACCTCAGCTAATACTGGAAACAATGTGATATTCCGTATTGTGAATTCCGATGGTAATAATTATGGTAGCTATAACGTTGGTTTTTGGTCAAATCAAAATGGTGATAATCCTCTCTCAGTAAATGTATATACTGGTGAAGCGTGGCAAGGAGGTAATCAGCTAACGGCTAACCTTCCAGATTTTACCAATTGGCACTTGATGACATTTACATATGTTGCAAGTACTCGTCTGGACACTATGTATATAGATGGTGTTCAAGCTGCGCAAAATACAGATAATGGTAGTGGAAATGAAGTAGTCCAAAGACTCGAGTTAGGCGGTGACTATGAAGATGCATCAGTGCCTACAGATATTAGCCAAGTGGGTGCTCTATATAATGGTGGCTTGGATGATCTTGCTATCTTCAACCGAACCCTCTCTCCATCAGAAGTTTCTGCAATATATAACGCTGGTCTCTTAGGTATAGGTCTTAACGCTGGTTATCCTATTGACGGAGCAGGTCACAGCTTCACTCTCCTCAATGCATCTATTACAGGCATCATCGTATCCCCAGGTGGAACTCTCAGTATCGCCAACTCAACTCTCGCTACTATAGACGTGAGTTCTCCTACAGGAAGTAATTCGATAGGAGGATCAATTTCTTTGGATAATTCCACGTTCACGACGCTCAAAGCAAATGGTGATACTACAGCTAGAGGCGGAATCATCACAATTACAGCACCAAGTCTCGATCTTTCAAATGCTATTATATCAGCAACTGGTGGAAACAATGGAACTCTCACTATCAACGCTTTAAGTACTCCAAACCTCAATAACACTACAGTCAGTGCACTTACCGATTTTAATATCAACGGCGTTGATCATTTCAATTTCCCAGGAGGAGTAGGACCATTCGTATTTCCTGGACCAATAGATTCATGTGGAACTATTCAAGTACCAGGTACCTATTATCTCACCCAAGATTTCACCGCATCAGGTACCTGTTTTACAGTCATGACAGATGGAGTCACTATTAGTGGTCTTGATCCAAATGACAATGTAACCAAACATACAGTTACTGGTAATGGTAGTGGATATGGTATCGATGCTCGGGGAATAAATAGTAATGGTCATGATGTAACTGTACAAGATATTACCATTAACAATTTCAGTGAAAGTATTGATACAAATGGTCCATCCGCAGCAGATGAGACTTCAAATTCTGGTTATAATGCAGGAAATATCACAATCACAGATTCTGTTATTTCTAATTATATAAATGCAATTGGAGGAACAGGATCAAGTGATAATAACTGGAATTGGATCTCAAATGGTAATGGAGGTAATGGAGGCACGATCACCATAACTAATTCAGTAATACGAGCGAGTGTACTTGCAAATGGTGGTGGAGGAGGCTCGGGTCCTGCAGGCGGTGCTAGTGGCGGAAATGGTGGAAGTATCAGTATCTCTGGGACAAATCTCGATCTTTCTGATAGTTCAATTTATGCAAATGGTGGTGATGGTGGAAATGACGAGGGTACCGGTAATGGTAATGGTTCGATTGGTTCAGACGGAACTCTCACTCTCACTTCTACAGGTTCACTCAATTTGAACAACACGAACGTTAGTGCACTTTCAGATTTTGTTATCAACGGTAATGACTACGGCGCTTTTACTGGAGGTACAGGACCATTTTTATTCCCTGGACATATAGCTTCATGTGGAACATTGATAGGTTCGGGAACATATATAATTGATACAGATATTTCTGTGTCGGGAAGATGTTTTACGATATCAAGTGATAATACAATGATCGATGGTCAAGGACATTCGATCACTGGATCAGGTGGTGACTACGGTATCTTTGCTGCAGGTGCAAATGGCTCAAATGGATTCAATATTACTGTTGAAAATGTGACCATGAGTGGATTTAGTCCTGATATTGGGACAACGGGTTCACAAAAAGATCTCTACAATCAAGGTTCTCCATCAGGTAGCGGAGGTGATGTGACAATAATAAACTCAATACTTACAAATATTATCGATGCATCAGGTGCTGCTGGTGGAGATGATTCCAATTGGTATTACTGGACACCTGGTACGGGAGGTAATGGGGGCACGATTACTATCACCAATTCAACAACCTCACAGATTCAAAGTATTGGAGGTAATGGAGGTGGTGGCCCAGATTGTGGTGGTGGAACTGGAGGTAATGGTGGTCCAGTATCTATCATCAATTCAGTAACGTCTTTTCTAGATGTTTCTGGTGGCGTAGGTGGATCAAGTTGGGATTGTGGAGGTAGTGGCACAGCAGGTTCAAAGGGTACCGTCTCTCTTACTTTCGATGGTTCATCAAACGTCAGTCTCGGAGTACTCGCTCTTGCTGATACAGTAAACGTTAGTAACAGCACGATCGTTGCTTCCAACGGTCAGTCATGGACGGGTAATGACAACACGTGGAATACAAATACCAACAATACCTGGATATTCAATGGTAACAGTTACAATGCCGGAACTATTGATGCACCAGTAACATTCAATAACACCAGTCACAATGCTGGTCCTATTACTGGCGATGTAACG
>JBAWXC010000017.1:0-9454 GCA_037144235.1 Candidatus Tayloriibacteriota bacterium
TGTATTTTTCTCTTAGAAATAGAGACTTCATATGACACTGATATAGAACTCATTCTTCATTTTTAAGAGAAAAATACACGTCCTCCCTGTGCAATCTTACTTACCTATCTGGTGGAACGTTGTAATAGTTTATCAGAAACTTCTCTATTTCGCTAAATGGATCAGTTAGAGTTTCAGAGGCAAAATTCGCATTCTTCGGATAGATCTGATACAGGAATACTAGGAATTTTGGATTGTATGCCGGGAAATATCCGAAGAATGAGTGCAAGTAACGATCTTTGTAATATCCCCCATTTACATGGTCAGCGATTTGGGCCGTACCTGTTTTTGCAGCCACACTATAATGTTCATTTTTCATTGTCGGATGAATAGCAACCATCTTATCATCAACCACTTTGACCAACATACGTGTCACTGCATCGATAGTTTCTTGCTTGAATAGTGGTCCCGTCTTTGAAACTGGCGTATTTGTATGTGTACCATCTTCATGATCTATTTCTTTTGCTATATGAGGAGTGATGAGATAACCCCCATTTGCAATAGTTGAAAGAGCACGCACTGTTTCGATCGGCGACATAGCGATACCTTGTCCAAATGATGCCGTTGCGATTTCAATATCACGTCCCGATTTCAAACTTGATATCAGACTTGCTGATTCATGCGGAAGATCAATACCACTTTTTGTCGACAGCAATGAATAAAAGTATTTCGCAAATGTTCCTTTGCCTTTATCTGCATCAACTTTGAGAGCAACAGTCGCTGCTCCGATATTCAAGGACTGACTTAAGATTTCCTGCACTGGTGTATTCGGGCCACGTGCTTTACCGTCATAGTTCGAGAATTTTTTAGCATTCAAGGTCATTGTGCCCGTATCGTCATACGTTGATGTTGGTACAATCACTCCCGTATCCAAACCTGTTGCAATCGTCAGTGGTTTGATGATCGATCCCATTTCATAACTTTTTTCAACCAGAGGATTTGAGAGAACGCTCACGTCTTTGAGATGTGACGTATCATTCGGATTGAAACTTGGCAATGTCGCCAATGCCTTGATCTCACCTGTCATAGGATCGATAACCACCGCACCAATTTCATCAGGATGCCACAGCTCTTTGGTTTTTCCCAATATCGTTTCAATGTATCCTTGTACAGTTGGCTCAATCGTCGTCACCACATCACCGTGCGTATCATCAGATGCTTGAAAGAGTCCTTTTACCCCAGAAAAAAGTTCTGCAAAACCGCTCGTACCCGAACCGAGCGATGGACGATTTAATACTTTTTCATAAAAATCCTCTAGACCGTATTGCCCTTGGATTGTGCCATCTTTTCCTTCACCAATAATTCCTAGTGTACTTGCCGCCAACTCATCACCTGGATACGCACGCCATGATTGTTTGAGCACTCCTATTCCAGGAAGTCCAAGTGATTTGATTGCGAGCGCTGTTTTTTCATCGACTTTGCGTGCAAGTTCTTCATAGGCATCATGTGCTCGCCCTGCACGTGTCACAAAATCTTTTTGATCAAGAGTGAGATACTGTGACACCGCTCGGTACGCATCTTGTGGAGCAGTGACAAGCGTTGGATTCATGTAGACTACATATCCACTCTCAACAGTCGCTGCTGAAATATGTGTACTATCTTTTGCTTGAAAGAAAATAGATCCGCGATCAAATAATGAAGCAGACAGTTTGACGTATTGTTTTTGGGCGCGTGTACTATATGCGGACCCTTTGACCACTTGTTGCACATAAAGTGACGAACCGAGAACTATCGCCCCACATGCGATACACCCAAGGAAAAATCGAGCCCAGTATTTCTGCTTAGAGTTCATTGCCGGCTATGTGTGCTTGGCCGATCGAGGTAGTTCTGTGGATATAACTCTCCGCTTGTCCCTGACTGAAACCGTGAGCTTGCAATGTTGCAGGCGTGATACCTTTCGATAAGTCGAGGTATTGCGCATCAAGTCGCGCGACTGTACTGCCGAGTGTAGCGATGCTCTTTTCAGAACTCTGCACTGCCATGGTATGAGAAATAACCATGTACACATTGATGCCATACAATGCGAGCAATACCAAGCATGTAGCCATCAACGCGGTCGTGATCTGAACGCGATATTCGTGAGCGACGGTATAGGTTTGTGCGATTGCTTTGGTCATATGTGTACTTGTTAATGAATAATTGTATTGTTAAATAATGTTTATATTTTTTCGATGATTCGTAGTTTGGCACTTCGTGATCTCGGATTCTCTGCTACTTCTTGTGGTCCCGGAACAATTGGTTTTTTCGTTATAATATGAGCACCACGTTCTTCTTTGCATTTCTTAAAAAAATCTTTGACGATGCGGTCTTCGAGACTATGAAATGAAATGACTGCCATCTTGCCTCCCGGATTCAATGCTTCATACCCTTTTGCCAATCCTTCTTTGAGCGCTCCGAGCTCATCATTGACTGCGATTCGTAATGCCTGGAATGTCTTCGTTGCTGGGTTGGTCTTGGAATATCCCCATTGTGGAACTGCCTGTCGTACGATCTCTGCAAGTTCACCAGAAGTCTCAATTGGCTTCCGTTCACGATACGCCACAATCTTCTTGGCTATTCTTCGAGCATATCTATCTTCTCCGTAACCAAAGATGACATTTGCGATATCCTCCTCATTCCAGCGATTGACGATATCTTGTGCGGTAAACAAATAATTCTTGGGATCACCGAGTGTCATGAGCAATGGTTCATCTTTCTTGAATGAAAATCCGCGTCCTGAATGATCCAATTCATCAGACGAGAAACCGAGATCGAGCAGTATCATGTCTACACCTGCAATGTTGTAATCAGCGAGGACGGTGTCCATATCACGAAAACTTTTGTGTACCACGATGAGTCGTTCTGTTTTACCGTCCAATGTCTGGTGTGCTCGTTCAATTGCTTTTTCATCTCTATCAAATGCAATGACATGTATCTTTCCCTTGAATAGATCTGCGATTGCACGTGCATGTCCTGCACCACCGAGCGTACCATCGAGGTACGTAACGGATTCATGATTCATGAATCTTGAATCTTGAATCATCCCCTCGAGAATTTCATGTAAAAGAACAGGTATGTGAACTGATGTTTCCATACTAGTTTGTGTGTGGTCGACCGAGTTGCTCAGCTAGTTCACCAGCTTTACTCTCGACATCACGCACATAGGCATCCCATGCCGACTCATTCCACAATTCGACGCGATCTCTCACTCCAACAAAAGTCACTGCGGACTCGAGTTTGGCAGTAGTGCGTAAATGTTCTGGTATGAGCATGCGACCGACTGCATCAACCTCGACTTCAACCGCGCGACCAAGAAGGTAGCGATTGAAGCCTCGATTGTTCGCCTGCAGAATCGAAGATTCAGAAACCGACAACTTGCTCGAAATGTTTTCCCATTCCTTCACCGTGAAGATGAAGAGACAAGAATCCAGTCCTGGCGTAATAACCACCGTCTTCCCCATTTCCTTTCGGAACTTGGCTGGAAGAGAGAGGCGGTTCTTATCGTCGATTGTATGTCTGTATTCTCCGATTAACATAATGCCCGCAAGAAGAGACGATTTCCAAGGCCTACCCTTGTCTACCACTTCTTCCCACTTGATGGATATTATATCCCACTTTTCTCTTTTTCGATATCATACTGAACTGTGGATAACTAGTGGAAAAGCAAAAAATACCGAGATACCATCTCGGTATTTTTTGTAAGTATCTTTAATTGATTACCCTGTTACTGTATGTGTGAGAATACGAATTAAACCCCATACACTCAAAAGCACGAACAATGAAACTATTGGACCGAAGATACTATATATAACAACTGCTCTCAATTTCTTTCTCTTGATTGGATCTTTTTCCAAGAACATAACGATGAGCATGACAATGCCAAGTAAAACTCCGATGATGGTAAGGATCACCAAGATCGATATGAGGATCTGAACGATAGTATCAAAGATAGCCATATGATTTAATTATTTTTTTAATTATCTATTACTATTTCTTGCAGAACGCCTTTGATCCATCATCAATCGCTACTCCACTATTCATGTACCCTGTACTATCGATACAAAAACTCTTTGTTGGATCTTTGAGAGTAGAAGAGATTGCATACGTTGCAGTATGAGCGAGACATGTCAGAGTATTATTTCCAGCAGAAGACATCGTTGAAATTATCATCTTCATACTATCATCCGCAAACATTCCTGAAGTACAATCACGCGCTGTTGAATATGAATTATTTTTCATTGAATATACTTCTGCAATTGTTCTCACAGACATAAGATTCGATGTGACTCGTGCATCAGTTGCTTTTCCGCGAGCAACATTCAAGGAAACAAGTACTACTGATGAAAGGATACCGAAAATAGCTATTATAGGGAGAATTGCAGCAACAATGATCGCAATGATCACTCCTGCACCGAGTTTCTTTGACGGATCTTTGTAGACAACAACACTGTGTGCGAACATATCATGAAGTGATCTCTTCTTATCTGTAAACGCTGCAATGATGTATCCGATACTCAAGAGAATTCCTGAAACGAACTTGCCAACAGTTTCGCGGATAATAATATTCTTGAGAGGAAGCACTGAAAGGTCATCGCTCTTTACTCTGATACCGACAAGCATCTTGCCGAGAGTCGCGCCGTACTGATGTGTCATCACAATATAATATGCCCACACTGCTACCATATAAAACAAACCAGTGATTATAGATACGGCTGATACAGGAACTCCTATTGATTTAAGTGCGAGACTGAGAACGAATTGGAGAATCCCAATGGGAATGACAAGAATCCAACTGTCTACAAATACTGCGATGTATCTGATCCAAAATCCTGCATACTTTACTGGTACTACTTCCTGACCTGAAACTGCTGGTGGTACATTTTCCATATTATTTTTTAATTTATAATTATTATTCTTTTGGTTTCATCAATGGAAACATCTGTACTTCTCGGAGTGGCTTGTCGATAAGGAATGCAAAGAGGCGTTCACCGAAACCGAAACCGCATGTCGGTGGCATACCATGCTCGAGCATCTCCACAAATTCCCAATCCGCCATCATTGCCTCTGTATCGCCTCCTGCAAGAAGTTTCTGTTGTGCTTCAAAGCGTTGTCGCTGATCGATCGGATCATTGAGTTCACTGTAACCACGACCAACTTCACTGCCAGCTAGAATAGGTTGAAACATCTGGACTGTGCCTGTGCCAGGAATACTTTTTGCGAGTGGAGCAACCACGAGTGGATGATTGATCAAAAATGCAGGACCGGCAATATTCTTTCTGCAATATTTCCACAACGTATCAGTCAAACGTTCGCGGTTGGTACCGTCGTATGAAACTTTGAGACTATCGAGCTTCTTCATCATGTCTTTTTCTGAAGCTGTGGCAATATCGTTACCTGTTTGTTTTTTGATCTCTTCTGAATAATCAATCTTGACCCATTCAGCAGCAAGATCAAATGTATGTCCGCGAGTAGTGAATGTTGTCGTACCAAACACCTTTGTAGCAATCTCACGATACATGTCCTGGACGAGCTTCATGCCATCAGTATAGTCAGCGTATGACCAATAAAATTCCATGTTAGTGAATTCTTGCGCATGTTCTGGACTCGTACCCTCATTGCGATAAATACGTCCGATTTCAAATGTCTTGGGGAAACCTCCTGCCATAAGTCTCTTCTGCCACAATTCTCCCACAGAAATACGCATGAAGACATCGAGATCATAATCTTCATGATGCGTACGGAACGGTGTCGCTTCGGCGCCACCGGTAGTCGTTTCGAGAGTCGGCGTTTCGACTTCGAGGAAACCGTGTCTATTCAAGAAATCACGGGTAACATTCCAGAACTGAGCTTTTTTGTAGAAAATCTCTCGAAGCTCGGGAGTCATGATGAAATCAAGATATCTCTTACGGAACTTTTCATCAGGATCAGTGATACCATGCCACTTTTCTGGAAGAGGAAGGAGGGACTTCGAAGCCATCGTCCATGATGTGACAAGAATACTCTGCTCGCCACGTTGTGTGGTAAACAATGTACCCGTCACACTGATACTGTCTCCAATATCAACAGCATTGGTAAACAAATCAAACAATTCTGGTTTCAAGGTGTCTTTTTTGATCACCGCTTGGAATGTAGATCTGCCATCATCGAGTACTGCAAACAAAATGGCACCCTGACCACGAATAGCCATGATGCGACCAGCGAGTGAAACTGGCTTTTGACTCTTTTCATATTCTGCGAACTGAGCTCGTGCATCCTTGAGACAAAAATCTCGAGGAACCTTGGCTGGATACGCTTCCATCCCTGCACGTTTCAAAAGCTCGAGTTTGGCGAGTCGGATTGAGCGGAGTTCATCAATTGAAGCCATAGTATTATTTTATATCGACAATCTTGTAAGTCATCACGCCTTTTGGAGTGTTAACTTTGATACTGTCACCTTTCTTGTAACCAAGAAGTGCAGAACCGAGCGGTGAACGATTTGAGATCTTACCTTGAGACATATCGGCTTCTTCTGAACCAACGATAGTATATACAAAAGATTTGTTCTCCCCATCTTTGAGAAGAGTAACGGTTGAACCGATGGTAGCACTTTCAGATCCTCCTCCTTCAGAGACAACTGCGTATTTGATGAGATCTTCGAGACGAGCGATGCGATCTTCGACGACCGCCTGCTCTTCACGTGCTTGATGGTATTCAGCATTTTCAGAAAGATCACCGAGTTTCTTTGCATACTCGAGTTGTTCCGCAACCTGCTTTCTTCGTTCTGTTTTCAAGAATGTGAGTTCTTTCTTTAATTCTGCAAACTTCTCTGGGGTTAGGTATTGGGTCTCTGTGGACATATAAATGATAAAAAGCTCTTAGGTATTAATAAGATGATAGGTTTCTATTATAGCAGGAATACGTTGTTAATTTCAATCGAAGGTATAGTGCATAACTAAACATTCGAATTCAAAGAATACTGAAGTGCTTAGAGTATACACAAATCACCTGTCCGCAACTTGGTGAGTTTTCAAACCTTCGGCGTAGAGTCGCTTAACATCCGCAGATGAAAGTGAGTTGTTGTAGAGGTACAGATTGTCTTCGAGGAAGGTATCTTTGGTAACTGGGTGGTTTTGAATACCTATAAAATCTATTGTTTGTTCATTATTTGTTAAAATACTATTTCTAGTAAATGCTGTACTTTTAGTAATTAAATTGCCGTCAATATAAAGTGACGTCACTGAATTAAGAGGAGATTGTGTGGCTACAACAGTACAAGTAATGTTATACCATTTTCCTATTATTGGACTCAAAATATTAATTGAACTAACACCTCTAGATCTGTTAATGTCCGATCCACAAGTAAAAGCACTAGAGTTTGCTGTAATGGTCATATACTGATCACTCGAATAGAACATACCAAGTGTGTCCGTGTTACTACCCAATGTTATACCTTTAAACCATAACGAAATAGTCACACCTGAAGTTGAATCATAAACTAGTTTAGGTGAACCAATAGAATTTTCAAGATATGTGCTTGCAGAAAGCCCACCAATTATTTTTAACGAGCTATTACTACCACTCGGTGTATCTGTACTTCCAATAATTGAACCCGTTACAAGTGTTAAATCTAAACCATTACCGGAACTATCTTTTACGATTGTATTTATAGGAGAAACAACCGAAGTCGAAACATCATCAAAAGTATACGCAGCTACTAAACCTGGATACACTGACGTCCCTGCCGTAAGGAGATGGTGGTTATTATCAGCAAAATGTAATCCTCCAGCGACTCTACCCTTGTCTCGCGCGTTACTCAATGCCGCTAAAATAACACTGCTCAACAGTCCAATGATAGAAATGACTACGAGGAGTTCAATGAGAGTAAAACCTTTATTTTTGAATATGAAAAATTTAGAATTCACATCAAAATAATAACACACATCACGTAAAAAGTGTGCCACTACTTGAAATACTCCGGCGCATGCAACGTCATCCAATCAAGCGTATACCTCATCGCTGCGGCCGAACCGACCATGGTGGTTACCGGGCCACGTTCAAGAATGACCGCAAATGCATAGTTTGGATGTTCATATGGCCAGAAGCCAGTGATCCATGAGTTAACTTGCTTCTTTGCACTACCGAGCTCGGCGGTACCTGATTTTGCAGCAATGTGAGTAGCGGAAATGTTGAGCAATTTGGTAGTACCATCGGTGGTACTCATACGCATACCTTCATGTACAATGTTGAAATGTGCTTGAGGTATTTGATCTTCTGTAATGATTCCATCTACATGAGGACCATCACCTTTAACAATAGTTGGTTCGATGAGCGTGCCCCCATTTGCGAGAGCAGAAAGTGCGCGGACCTGTTGAACGGGAGTTATCTGGAAACCATACTGACCAATCGAAGTGTGATAGGTGTCACCGAGATACCAATCTTCATTGAAGGTCTTCTTTTTCCATTCAGGTGTTGGGATAGTCCCTGACTTCCCTGAAAAGAATCCTGTTGTTGAAGTACCGAACATGAACATGCGGACGTATTTGTCTATATTTGCAATACCAAGTCCCTTTTGATCTTTGTATCCTCCACCAACGGTATAGAAATAAACGTCTGATGACCATTCAATCGCCTGACGGAGATTGAGTGGTCCGAGATTTTTCCAGTCACGGAATAATGTCGACTTGGTTGGATCGTATGGATTTGGGATGGAGATAGATCCTGTGGTAAATATGGTCTTGAGCGGATCAATCACATGTTCTGTGAGTACACCGAGTGCAATATACGGCTTCATAATAGATCCAGGAGTATACAATCCGTCGACGGCACGATCGAGGAATAGGAGACGCGGATCGTTGAGTTGTGATTTGACTGCATTTGCATCAGTTTTTGCTGACATGATCTCTGGACTGAATTCTGGGTAACTCGTCAGGGCGAGTATTTCTCCGGTATGCACATCCATGATCACTCCTGCTCCTCCAGTAAATCCTGATTGTTCAGCAACTGCTTTGATATTGTTGAACAATGCAGATTGAACACCACCATCGATCGACAGTGTCACATTTTTGCCCTGTTCTGCTGGTCGTACCACGTTTTGTGACACGACGTGACCACGTGCATCGACTTCAACCAGACGAGATCCGTTCACACCTTGAAGTTCATCATTAAAATATTTTTCTGCCCCATCAACACCGATGAAATCTTCTTGATAATAAAAACCGTTATTATCTTTTGATGGATATTGCACATACCCGAGTACATGCGCGAGACCAGTAGACGTGGCATACTCACGACGTGCAACGCCACTTTCTCGAGACATATCATCTGTAGAAGTAGAAATGAGAGGTGTTGTATCAAGAGGCGCATTCCAGGCAAGCTCAACTCCTTTGCGATCAAATATAACTCCACGTCCTGCAAATACTGGTACGGGACGGAGAATATTATTCTCACTACGCTGTAC
>JBAWXC010000018.1:0-9351 GCA_037144235.1 Candidatus Tayloriibacteriota bacterium
ATATTCAAGAAATGACCCGGGTTGATGATACCTGCGGTGTTGTGAATAATGAGACCGATACGCGCGAGACTACTCTTCCCTGAAAGATGGACGAGGTATGTGTCTGAACCGAAATAATCAACAGATGTACCGAGAATACTTACTCCTGGATGAAGTACGAAATATCCATCGTCAGGAACGATGATTTCTTTTGTATCTGGATATATTTTTTTGACAGGATCTATCGCAGTGATCGCGTTGGTATTGGTGACGATGAATTTATTGCCAAGCAAAATGTCATAACTCGCTGGTTGCAAGCGTTCAATATCAAAATCTTTGATAATAATTTCTCCCTTATCGAGCGCCTTTTTGATGTCTCCGTCTGAAAGATACATAGTAGTTGTTATTGTATAGTAAAAGTCTTATCTGTTCCATAATACGTCTGCCAATTCGCATTGTAATGTGCAAACATTCGTTCCAGACGATCCTGAGGCAATTCCGAAACACCAAGCTTCTCCATCGTGGCGAATAAATCCTTCTTCACAGCACCAAGAGAAGCCTCATCGGTAGTCACTTTCTCAAATTCGGCGAGATATCCATAGCCAGCATTTTTGTCGATACAGACATGAAGATCTTTGACTCCATACTCTTCCCTTTCACGTGACCACTTGGCTTGATAGGTACATCCAGAATCGAGGAGGATACGATCGAGCTTGTCGAGAGAAAGAGGAACTACTGATTCGAACTCGATACGAGTGACACCATTTGAACTCGTATCACCACCTACTGATGCTTTGATCACAAAGATGACCGTGCCATCTGCATCACGTGTTCGTATAGACATCTTGGTACCATGAGTGAGGATATGCTCAAATGCTTTTGTTTTTTCTGCAGGAATGAATTGCTCGAGATTTTTGACGAGAAGATCGGTCTTCGCAGGATTGTTGAAATAGTGATTGAGTTGTTTACCAGAAGAAACAAGTGCAATTTCAGGAAACAATTTCTTCAAGCCAGCTTTCAAAGCGAGAGCGTTTTCTTTGCTTCCGAGTAATGTCTTGATTTCCACTTCAAATGTCTTTTCCATGTGTTTTATTATTAGGTGATATCAAGTATAATCCCAATAGGAATCTTTTCCTAGGTGACAAAACTCTAACTTTAATACCCAATGAAAACCTTCATCATATCCGCCCTCACCCTCGATGGTTGTATCGCCAAAGACCCAACCGTACCTTCGACTGTCTGGACCAGCAAAGACGATAAGAAACGCTTCGTAGAGCTCACCAAACGCGCTCGCGTGGTCATTATGGGCCAGAATACCTGGAAGACTCTGGGTGGTCGTGCCCTCAAAGATCGCTTGAATATCGTCTATTCCCCCGAGCGACTTCCTGATATGCCCTCAGAAGTTGAGATCACTTCCCTTGATCCTGTAGAGCTCATAAAAAGTCTCGAGGCTCGTGGGTACACTGAAGCTGCAATTTGTGGTGGTTCGATGATATATACCATGTTCATGAAATCAGGCGTTGTCGACAATCTATATCTCACGATCGAACCAACACTGTTTGGTAACGGCATACGACTGTTCAAAGATTCTTTTGACTACAAACTCAAGCTTTTGAATGTTGAAAAGACTGAGGGAGG
The DNA here is from genome assembly GCA_037144235.1 of Candidatus Tayloriibacteriota bacterium. Lineage (GTDB taxonomy): Bacteria > Patescibacteriota > Minisyncoccia > Phycocordibacterales > PALSA-1337 > C7867-002. The sequence continues at coordinate 1,618 of JBAWXC010000018.1, forward strand.
AACGTTGTTGGTTGATTATGAGGTGGTGAAATAAAAACAGCACCCTTTCGGGTGCCATTTTTAAAATTTGAAATTTAACCTTGAAAATTACTTTATATCCACTCCCATCTGACGTGCAGTACCTGCAACTGTTTTCATAGCTGCTTCAATACTGTTTGCAGTAAGGTCTGGCATTTTCTTTTCAGCAATTTCCTTGAGCTGAGCTTTGGTGATAGTACCTGCCTTTTTTGTATTTGGCTTACCTGAACCCTTTTCTTGCTTGAGTGCTTTCAAGATGAGACTTGAAGCATGAGGAGTCTTTAGGACGAAATCATAGGTACTATCTTCGTACACTTTGATAGTTACAGGGATCATATCACCCATCATTGACTGGGTAGCTGCATTGAACTTCTTGGTAAAATCACCAATGTTAACGCCGGCCTGACCGAGAGTAGGACCGAGTGGTGGAGCTGGGGTTGCTTTTCCAGCCGGAGCGATGACCTTTACTTTCTTGATTATTTTCTTAGCCATAATAGTGGGGATGTTACATTAAACTTTCTTAACTTGCAAGAAATCCAATTCGACTGGAGTTTCGCGACCGAACATTGAAACGAGCACTTTGACCTTGCCTCTCTCGGTATCAACCTCTGAAACCTTGCCTTCAAAGTCCTTGAATGGACCATCGGCAACCTTGACCAGGTCTCCGATAGAGAGATCGATCGTGTGTTGAGTTTCATGTTTGTTCATACGAGCAAACAATATCTCAACTTCCTTGGCTTCAAGTGGAACCGGAGAGACTCCTGCCCCGACGAAACCGGTCACACGAGGAGTGTTGCGAACAACGTACCATGAATCATCAGTCACAATCATCTCTACGAGGACATATCCAGGATATATCTTTTCCTCTTCTTCAACACGCTTGCCTGCTTTGACCTTGATCTTCTTTTCTGTTGGAACGATCACGTTGAAGATCTTACCTTCCATGGCGAGAGACTCGATACGCTGTTTGAGGTTACGGGCCACGGCATTTTCATAGCCAGCATATGTATGGATGGCATACCATGAACGCTCACCTGTTGTGTGTTGTTTGGTCATGAATGTAGTTTAAAGTTAAAAGTTAGAACAAGAGAGTGAGGAGTCGTGAGAATACAAAATCTGACAAACCAAGTAATGCTGCGGTACCGATCGAAACTGCAATAACGAGCACAGTGAAACGGATAGTCTGTTCACGACTTGGCCAATTGACGTGAGCCATTTCAGCGCGTGTATCCTTGATGTATTGTGTGAATCTCATAGTATTTTGTATTAAAAAACTCCGCGGAGGAGTTACAGGAACATAATATCAAATCATGACATATAAGTCAAACGACGTTTGCACAGGTGCAACCTACGCACTACAATACACAATACTATGAAAAATGTGCCTTTGGGACGAATATGGACAACTACTGAAACACAAGAGTTCTATAAAGACCTTTTAGAAAAATCTCTTAACAATATACCAGAAACAGGCGCTGTAATGGTTCTTGGACCAATGTTTATTATTCGATCCATCGATGAAAATTTCAAACTATTTGAAGATGCTCAACGAAAACTAGAAAGCCAAGGTCTTCACGTATTCAATCAAGTCCCTATTACCGACCACATGCTCGGCGAAGCACCCTTTGATTACAAAACAAAGTTTGAGGTATTTTATAAACCACTCATACAATCAGGAAAAATAACTGGGTGCTATCTCCTCCCTGACTGGGATAAATCTGAGGGTACAAAAAGTGAAATAGAATATTGTAAAGAAAAAGGAATACCGGTTCACGAATTATAAAATCACCCGTCACTTGTGAGCGACGGGTGATTTTGAGTAAGCGGAACTTGATTCTTGTATCTTGGTATTTTCTTACTCTATCTCATACGTAACACTCACGTTACTTGTAACCTTCTGATCACCTGTTGGGATTTGTGGTGTTGGTGCACTTGCAACCTTTGCATCCATCATGCCTCCACCGAGGCCATACATAATCGGATATGCCTGATCACCAGATTCATTGAAATTGGTAATGCGTACGAGTGATACACCAAGTTGTTGAGCGAGAGTCAAAGCTTTTTGCTGTGCTTCTGCAATAGCTTTTGAACGGGCCTGATCCTTCAACATATCTGGATTGTCTATAGAAAATGCTAGTCCGTTTACATTTTGAACACCGAGAGAACCGATCGAACCAAAGATCGCACCGGCCTTTGTAAGATCACGAACTTTGACTTCGATAGTTTGACCTACGTCATATCCAGTGAGAACTGACTTTCCCGGCTTGCATGTACTTGGATACGATTGTGTACAGACTCCTTCTTGATATTCATAATGAGGATTGATCGAATATGAACTTGTCTTCACATCCTTGTCAGCAATTCCTGCATCTTTGAGTGCCTTGAGTGCTCCTGTAATCTTGGTGGTACTCTTGATTTGAGCATCTGCTACCGTAGCTGCTGTTTCAGTCACTGAGAATGAGAACGTTGCTATGTCAGGAATAGCGACGACTTCTCCTTTTCCTGAGACAGTAATAACATTGACGATCTGATCACTCTTGCCGACATACGCGATAGATTTGAGTTCCTTTACTGCAATCACTGCAATGAGGATAGCGAGCAATGCTCCGACGAGGACACCGATATTCCACAAATGTTGTTGAGGTTTCATATAGTAACTATTAAATAGTAATGGATATAGTATACCTCACCAAGCGTGAAGTGGATACCTGTGCCTGCTGGAAATAAAACGTGGTTACGAACTATTATATGTGACTGAAGTATTCTATAAAAAAGACATATCCCGCTAGGAAGTTTCATTTCCAGCAGGCACAGGTATCCACTTTAATAACCAAAGATACGTTTTACTTACAAATATCGAGAAGATTCTCGAAAAGTGCGAACACTGTCATCGGCCCTACCCCGCCAGGAACAGGAGTGATGGCAGTGGTAACATCTTGAACTTCATCGAAATCGACATCGCCAACCAATGCACGATTTTGTATTTCCTCTTCGAGCTTTTCTCCTGTGAACGTATTTATTCCTACATCGATAACCACCGCACCCTTTTTTACATAACTAGAACCAATAAAACATGGTTTGCCGATAGCTACAATCAAAATATCAGCTTGGGATGTTTCTGCTTTCAAGTCGAGAGTTTTGCTGTGACACACGGTCACGTGAGCACCTTCATTCGTACACATAACAGCAATCGGTTTGCCGACGAGATCTGAACGACCGACAACAACTACTTTTTTATCAACGAGCGTATATCCGTAATATTCTAAAAGCTCGATCACTCCTCGCGCAGTTGCAGGAAAAAGTGCTTTTGTATTGTTGTGTTGTGACCATTCGGTAACACGCGTATGTGTGAGAGCATCTGCATCTTTTGCAGAATCAATGGTATTCACAACAACAGTTCGATCGAGATGTGGAGGGAGTGGTAGCTGAACAATAATACCCTGAATGGACTCGTCTTTATTGCACGTCTGAATACGTGCGATCAGTTCATCTTGCGTTATTTCTTCAGAGACTTGGATATGTTCAATAGCTACACCAATCTTTTCAGCACAATTTTTCTTGGCACGAATATATGAATCCGAATCGGGACGATTCCCTACTTGGATAATAGCGAGTGTTGGCGTATACACAAAAGTTGCAACTCGTTCTTTGAGTCCTTGAAGGAGTACTTCTCGAGCTTTACGACCATCAATAAGGAGTGGCATGGCAGTAGCGTATCATGAATATGCGCAGGTGGCACCTACACACTATTCCATCGTGCAAAGATGCCCGCGGGGAGTAATCGGGTTTCTTGACCGGGTATTTCTTTTTCTACAATAGTAAGTTCCCCTGTTTCAATCTCGCCACCATATTTCTTCTGTATTGAAAGTAAATTGTTTCTATAAGCAATTGCAGAATATCCGGCCGAATACCCATTGATCAAAAAGAATAATGGTTTGTCTTTGAGAAGTTGCATGCATCCTTCGATCAGATCCAACAAATCATTTTCGATTTTCCAAAGTACTGAAGTAGGACTATGACCGAACGCTGGAGGATCCATGATAATACCGTCATACTTCCTGCCACGTTTGATCTCACGCTCAACGAAGATACGTGCATCCTCGACAATCCAACGAATAGGTTTGTCTGCCAGACCAGAAAGTTCTACATTTTCACGTGCCCATGTCACTGCTGATTTTGAACTATCAATATGTACTACTTTTGCACCTGCTTGTGCACATGCGAGTGTTGCACCACCGGTGTAACCGAATAAATTCAAGACTTCTATGTCATTATTTCCTGAGTTTTTACGTTTTTCTATCTGTGTGCGTACCCAATCCCAATTGGTCGACTGTTCTGGAAACAATCCCGTATGCTTGAAGGCGGTCGGCTTGATCCAAAACTTCAAACCGCCATGTTCGATATCCCATTTCTTGGGAACATCTTTGGAAAGAGTCCAATCTGCTTTTTGTTCATCGCGAGAAAATTGTCCTTGTGCTTTTTTCCATTCTTCTACAGACAATCTCTTTTTCCAGAGAGCCTGTGGATCAGGACGAGACAATACCACATTGCCGAAACGTTCGAGCTTCTCATTGTCACCACAATCAAGGAGCTCATACCCTTTTGAGGCTTCAGTTATAGCTATGTTATATGCTTTCATGAGATGAGTATTTTGCGAATGATACGACCGCTATAATAAATAGTAATGTCGACGTAAGTGCTGACAACAAACAATACTGACAATATGCATGGATCAAGAATTGTTGTACATAGAGGAACCACATTGTCATTACAAATCCTGCAACTGAAAAGCGAAGTATGTAACGAAGGATGACCTCTTTCTTAGTATCAAGATAGATGTACAAGCCCACGAGCATCAATACATAATACACTGCACCAAGGAGTGGTACAGGAATACCGAGAATAGCAGCATATGGACTTGTGAGAACATTTTCACACCCACCAGTGATCGAGCATGGTGGAATAATCCCCTGGAAATGTTCGACCGTGAGATATGTAGCATCAGCAAAACCAATAAGCGCAATTGCAAACGCTGTCCAGACCAGCCACACCGGGACGTTAGCGAGCGGCTTCATCAATAATCTTTTTAAATGCATCATATCCTTGTGGATTTACGATCGCTTTACCATTGACGAAGAACGTAGGTGTTGAATTGACACCGATCTTTTCACCGTCTGCCTGATCAGCATCTATCTGTGCTTTGACCGCATCGGAATCAAGATCTTTTGTATACATAGCGATATCGAGACCAATCTTCGTAGCGTATCCTTGGAATGTTTCGCGCGCCTTCACATCAGAAAACGTTGACCATTCTGATTGATTAGCGAAAATGAGACTATACATATCCCAGAATTTACCTTGATTACTTGCCGCTTCGGAAGCTGCAGCAGCAAGACGCGCATTCTGGTGTTGAGGCAATGGGAAATGTCTATACACCATGCGGAGGGTTGTCGAAGATTCTGCAAATACCTTTTCTATAACTGGATAGTACATACCGCATTTAGGACACTGGAAATCACTGTATTCAATCAATGTCACTTTTGCATCTGCAGGGCCACGGACATGATCTGTACTTGAAATAGGAGCTGGAGTAGAGAGGCCTGGTTTGGTCTGTGGTTTATTCACAGCAATAATCATACCCCACACGATCAATGCCAAAATAATGATAAAAGCGAGCCAAAATATAATTCTTTTTGTATTCATAAGAGTCATTATAGGTTAGTACCCCACTATTCCGCAAGAAGGGTGCACAGAATTTTTTCTGAGGAAGATGGAGACATTTTTCTAAGCCAGTACGTTACGAAGTATCTATTTCCCTCAGAAAAAATTCTGTGCACCCTTCTTGCGGAAGTTATACAGGGAGATTAGCAGGAGGGGTCGGATGAATAGGTTCTGGAGGTGTTTCATTATCAACTGCCCTCTTATTTTCGATGACTTGAATACCAATCTTGCCTTCGAGGTATTCTTTGATACTTGTTGCCAAATCCAAATCTATGTACTCAATAACGATTTGAGTGGGTGTAGTATGACCACCTCCCGAATGAAAATCGATATCAAATACCAGACGTGCGAGACCTAATGCTTTGTGATTGAGATCACGATCCATCAATATGTCTTGAATTTCATGGTATGGAATCGACGTTTCAGTAGTAGTGAGGATACCCTTCTTGATACTCAAATTGAACTCTTCGATCGTGATGAGATGATTTTTGTATTCAAGATTCGCAATAATAAAACCGACTACACCGACCAAGACTGCAGCGAAAATCAGGATGAATATTGTATTCGAAACGAGAGCCAATGCATTGCTTTGTGCAGTATGAGTGACTGGGCCACCAATAGAACCCAAACTCACTACTCCTTGAATCAAGGCGTCACTGAAAATAACTCCCACCAACGCAACGAACAACAATATGAGCGGTATACTCAAACGTTTGAGCAAAAAATACGTATATGCTCTGCGACCGAGACCAAATGGAGTATTGAGAGTAATCATGGATATAGTATATCACGCGTATTATGCATGATGATATCCTTCCCCTTTATTGATGGTACAGGCTCTATAGAGTGCCTCAGCAAGAATACCTCGTACCAATTCATGCGGAAATGTGAGCTTAGACAATGACCAGATATAATTTGCACGCTCTCTGACTTCATCTCCGATACCATATGCTCCACCGATAATGAAATGTATTTCTTTTACACTCTCGTTGAGACGTTTTGTGAGCAGATCAGCGAGATCTTGAGATGATATATCTTTTCCACGCTCGTCGAGAATGACGACGTAGGCCTGCGAGGAAATATGTTTCATCATTGCTCGTGATTCTTCAGTAACACTTGAGCCACTGACATATACCCATGACTCAGGCATGTAGTGTGCGAGGCGACTGGTATATTCAAGAACTACATCTTCACCGATGTATCCTCGCTGTTTTCCTGTGGCAATAATAGTTATCTTCACGAAATGAGTATACCCTGCCCTCTATCAAACGCAATGTTATGAGGCCTTTGGAGAATGTTTGAACTTGCGTGCACCTGCGATCACCAATACTGAACCGATAACATAGAGTGCATAGAAAAATATAGAAAGAGATATACCGAAAAGATTGAGATCGACTCCTTGAAGAGCCTCGTATGAAATAACGGTCACAAGCAGCACTCCCGCATCAATACAGAAAAGTCCCCATGAGATCATCTTGATCGGACGCTTGAGTATATCGACGAAAATGTTTGCGGAGAGATAGAGATATGTAATAGAAAATGCCGCAACGATAACTGCGCACAAAATGAGGATTGTCTTTACTTCATCTGACATGCGGATATTGTAACATATTAGTTAAAAATAGTGGATATAGTAATAAAATTCCCCGATCAGAACGAACTGACCGGGGCTTGAATGAAACGTATTGGCACCGTTATGGGTAAACCGTGAGCGTGACTGACAAATACACAAAGTTGGTATCGAAGCCGGTCTCACTTCCCTGAAAAACATGGATCGGGATATAGCCGCTGTATGTCTTGGGCTTGTCCCCGTCGGGATTCAGGTAGTTGTCATTGAAATGAAGCCTGAGCATGATATCACCCATCACGCCACCACTCGCCGTATCAGGAATAATGCCGTATGTCGGGAATCCGACGCCGTAGCCACGAACACTGAATCCGTAGAGGTCCGAACCGTGAAGCAGAACTTCAAAAGCTTTGTCCCCGTGACCGTGC
>JBAWXC010000019.1:0-9222 GCA_037144235.1 Candidatus Tayloriibacteriota bacterium
TTTCGTACGCCATATTCCCAGTACGGATACTGTGAATCGGTTGAAGCATCTGATGGTGCTGGGCCACGTGGGTTATTTCTATCTACCCAATAGAGGATACTATGTACATTTGGTATAACGATATCCTTCTGAGTCTCAACAGGTGTGTATTGTGTAGCGAGTTTGCCTGAAATAGAATCAACTTTGTATGCAGTACCACCTTGCCATATACCACGAAGTACCGCAGGATCATCAGTGAGAGGTGGAGGAGGGGACTGGAAATTTTCCGGAGGGAAATTCTTGGCAACTTGAGATACAAACGCACCCCAGAGTGGAGATATGATCAGGCCAGCTACATTGTGAGACATAGGAGAGTTGTCATTTTTTCCTGCCCAGGCACCAACGACGAGACTCGGTGTATATCCCATAATCCACACATCACGATAATCGTTGGTCGTACCTGTTTTGATGGCTACTTGTCGGCCGACACTTTCGGCGATCTGTTTCAAACTATCCATACGTACTGCTGGATCTGAGAGAATGTCAGATATTTGACGAGCGATCTCCGGTTGGAGCACTTGAGAAGGGTTGGTAGTGCTTTGTTCGAGGACATTTCCTTTTGAATCAGTAACTTTGAGTACTGAACGGTAAGGATTGCGTATACCATCATTTGCAAAGACGCCATACGCACTGGTCATATCGAGCAAGTTAACTTCTCCACCTCCGAGCACAAGGGTGAGACCGTATCTATCTGGATCGTTGAGACTCGTAATACCCATATCATGCGCAGTTTGGATAGAGTCTTTGATTCCCGCGAGGTAGAGAGCTTGAATAGCAGGAAGGTTTCTCGATTCAGAAAGAGCTTTTTTGATAGTAAGAGGTCCTTCAAACTTTTGGTCATAGTCATTTGGTGCATAACAGGTTGTTGAAGCGTTGGCTGTTGGATCCTTCGGTTTACCATCTACGGTACATTGTGTTGAAAATTCCATTGGTACATCAAAGAGGACAGTTTCAGGGGTATAACCTTTCTTGAAAGCGGTTGAATATACGAACGGTTTGATGGTTGAACCAGGTTGGCGTTCTGCGAGAGCGATATTGAAGTTACCATCAATAGAAGGATCAAAATAGTCTTTTGAACCAATCATGGTGAGTATATCTCCCGTCTTTGGGTCTATAGCAACCATTGCAGTGTTACTTGCATTGAAGTTGGTTGCCATCGAAGGGGCAAATTTATTGACGGCATCTTCTGCCTTTTGTTGCATATCATAATCAAGAGAAGTGATGACTCGAAGACCTCCGTTGTTTACCACATCATCGCCATATTTCTGGGTGAGATAATCGCGCACAAACATCACAAAGTGAGGAGCACGAATACTTCCTGAGTTTTTTGAGAGGAATTCAACCTTTTCGGCGAGAGCACTCTTGTAGTCCGCATCAGTGATCATGCCGAGATCGTGCATACGTTGGAGTACGACGTTGTGGCGTGTAGTGAGCGCATCACGATGTGTTCCGTACGGAGAAAAATAGGTAGGAGCTTGTGGAATTGCGGCAAGATATGCTGCTTGTCCCAAGGTGACATCTTTTGCTGGTCTACCGAAGAATTGTTGACTCGCTTCTTCAACGCCGAAAATAGTGCCACCGTATGAAGTATCATTGAGATATGTTTCAAGAATCTTGTCCTTGGTCATGATCTTGGTGAGCTTGATCGAGAGTACCCACTCTTTGATTTTGCGAGAAATAGTCTTGTCTTGGGTGAGAAGGGAATTTTTGACAACTTGTTGAGTAATTGTCGAAGCACCTTGGCCATATCCGCCTGTAGCTATGTTTGCAATCAGGGCACGAACGATTGAAGTTGGCTCAATACCAATGTTGTTATAGAAGTTTGAATCCTCAATAGCAATAGTAGCTCGTTGTATAAAAGGTGATATGTCTGTAAGTGCGAGTGTGCTTCGCTTTGCATTTGCACCAGTGTCATAGAGAAGAATAGTTCCTGTACGATCATATATCTTTGTAGAATCAGAAATTTTTCTATTTTCAAACGAGTTGAGATCGGGCATCTTGAGCGTAGCAATCCAGAGTGCTGTACAACCGAGTATGATGAGCAGAAGGGAACCTCCAAGAAGGATAAGGGAACGAATATGGTGGACATGTTTTGCATGTCGTGAATGACGATGTTTCATATAAGATACATTATATCATTATTGAGCAAATCAAAAATGCCCCGAGGGGCATTTTGTATGTATTTCTATTGTTCCCATTTATCCCCAAAAGGATCGACTTCGTCATCGTCGAGTGCGGCCTCCTCATCGAGATCTTCCTCACCTTCTATAACAGGAATGTCCTCCTCCTTTTCTTCGGGAAGAAGAGGGACAATAGGTTCAGGTTCATCTATTTCGACTACTTTGACACCCTTTTTTAAGACGGGCTCATCAGAAACAGTTTCCTCATCTTCCTCAGGAGTTTCTACGACAGGGGCAGTTACTTTTTTGATTTTTTTGACAAGTTTCTTTGGCATGCGAATACGGTATTAATTTCTATGTGAATAGTTGTAACAAAGACCACTTATTTTTGCAAGAAATAATACCTGGGGATAGTGAGAAAACTCTATGATTCTAGCGATTTATATAAGAACCACCCAACAAAATATGCCCGATGGTATTCGAGAACTGTCTGAGCATCAGTACAATTGCTAGTTATTTTGGTTGGTGACCCTCGCTCCGCAAAAACCAAAATAACTTGCAATTGTTCGATGCGAGTTTCGCAGAATACCATCGGGCATATTTTGTTGGGTGGTTTGATTTGGTGAGAACAAAGATACAAGATTTATTTTAATCGAGTATTTGCTGAGTGAGTCAGTCCAACAGCTATAGCATCATATTCGTCATCCAATGCCTTTTTTGAGATTTTTGATAGGTCTACAAGAAGGGGAATCATTTTCATTATTCTACTTTTATCACTAGTACCGTCACTGGTTATAGCCATTTTTATTTCCATTGGCGCATATTCACATACAAGGATATTTCTTTTTAATGCCTCATAAATAATAATTCCTCGGACTTCTGACACGCGCATAGCCGTTTTTTGATTTTTTGTAATAAAGAGAGTTTCGATTGCGAGAACGTCTGGTTTATAGGTATCAAGAATTTCACACGTTTGTTGACCAATTTGTTTAAAACGATCATATATAGAGTCTTTGTTAGAGGTAGTTATACAATCAGAAAAAATAACCACATCTTTTGATTTCAATGTTTTTTCTATGAGAGCTACGCCGAGACGGTCGTAGCCAGGGTCAATACCAAGAATTTTCATGTATGTAGTATAGCAAAAATCCGCGTGAGACTTTCGCATTGCTGCTAGGTCTCAAGCGGAGTTGGCGGTGCTCAACTTATTGAGAGTCCTATTCACTAGAACACCTTTTTACGTGAATAGCTCTGAAGGTTCAGAACTATAATATACCTTGTTTTTATCTTTCGCAACTACTCCGCGTTGGTATAGACGTTTTGCACTTCGTCGTTTTCTTCGAGTTCTTCAACGAGTTTGGTGAGGATTTCAATATCTGCATCCTCGAGAGGCATAGTTGATGTCGCATCCCATACGTTTCCAGTCTTGTGGAATGCCCATGAAGCACTTCCTGGGGAAGCGAGCTCAAAACCATTTTTACTGAGAATATGTTTTATTTCCTGGGCAGCTTTGTTTCTGTTGTCTGTGAGTGCATCAATGAGGATGGCGACACCACCTGGGCCGTATGATTCATAAACAATTGATTCCATGTCTGCGGAATTGTCAGTGGTAGCTTTTTTGACTGCACGATCAATAGTATCGTTGGGCATATTTTCACTACGAGCTTTTTCGATAGCGGCTGCGAGACCAGGTGAAGAGAGAACACCCTTTGCCTTCTTTGCTTCAACGGTAATGAGGCGGACGAGTTTACCAAAATTCTTACTTTTCTGGGCATCATTCTTAGCTTTGATATGTTTTATTTTCGAATATTTGTTATGGCCTGACATAGTAGTAATGATTATTGTATATACGAATTGTACTCAGAATACAAAGAAAGGCAATCAGAGAAGTTTTGCTGAACCTTTCTCTCCTAAATGCGCATACGCCTTATCAGTTGCTATACGACCACGTGGTGTGCGCTCGAGAAGGCCGAGTTGGATCAAGTACGGTTCGTACACTTCTTCGATAGTAGCTTGTTCTTCGGAAAGGGCAGCTGCGACGGTATTCAAGCCAACAGGACCACCAGCAAATTTTTTGATGATGACATTCAAGATCTCACGGTCTGCACTGGTAAGACCGATCTTGTCGACACCGAGCATAGCGAGTGCCTTCTCGACAACTTCTCGAGAGAGGGGACTCTTGTTGATCTGGGCATAGTCACGACAGCGTTTGAGGTGATAGTTTGCAGTACGTGGTGTAAAACGTGAACGAATTGCTATTTCATGGATAGCATCAGGGTGAATCTCGATGTCGAGAATGTGTGCGGAACGTTTGATGATCTGCGCAATTTCTTCATCGGTATAAAACTCCAGTTTGAAGACGCCTCCTGAAAAACGTGAGCGTAATGGCGCTGAAATCATGGCTACACGAGTGGTTGCGGCGATGAGAGTGAACTGTGGCAGGTCGAGTTGGATGGTTCTTGCCGAAGGACCTTTGCCTATGATAATATCAAGAGTCCCGGATTCCATAGCAGGGTAGAGGACTTCTTCTATAGCCTTGTTCAGTCTATGGATCTCATCAATAAAAAGTATATCGCCGGCGGAAAGGTTTGTGAGAATCGATGCTAGATCTCCAATTTTGAGAATCGCTGGTCCCGATGTGACTTTTATTTGCGCGCCAGTTTCCTTGGCGATCAAATGTGCCAGAGTGGTTTTGCCAAGTCCTGGTGGACCATAAAAAAGGATGTGTTCCGGTGGGTGTTTGCGTTCCTTGGCAGCAGTGAGGAGGATATGGAGGTTATCTTTGATGTTCTTTTGACCAATATATTCGGCCCATTTTGCGGGACGAAGGGTTTGGTCTAGAAAACCACTCTCTTTTGCTTCTGGTTCAGTTGTATGAGTGATACTTGACATATGTATAAGGTTATGCTATTCTTCTCAGTGAAGATTACATACTCACTTTTCGAGCCCATAAACCTCTAAGCAATGGCCTTCCCAGGTTTGGGTGTAGTGCTAAGGACATGTTGGTTATTACGCTTGCGTAATGTACTGAAATTATCCTCGGGACTCCACCTCGCTTGACGCATCACGCGACAAGATATTGCTTAGAGATTTGTTTGCTTGAATGAGATCCACGAACGTGGGTCTTTTTCGTTTCTGTATGTATCCTACCCCTGTCCACAGCCAAAAATCAATTGACACTGTGGATAAAAATGATTCCAACTAGTCTGTGATAGAGATCACACGTTCAAGTTCTTGGAGTGAAGTTATACCACTCAATATTTTGAGTACGCCGTCTTGTTTCATGGTCAATAATCCTTGACCTTTTGCTGCTGCCCAGATCTCACGTTCACTCGGATTCTTCTCTACGGCAGTTTCGATGTTTCCGTCAGTGAGTATGGCCTCGTATATGCCACTTCGGCCCTTGTAACCAGTGTTATTACACTTTTCGCACCCAACAGCGACGTACATACGTGTTCGTTCTGCAGGAATAAGGGAAGTGTCCTCGATAGTACGTATGGTATTTTCTATTTCCATCTGAGCATCTCCCTCGATAGGAACTTCTTTTTTGCAGAAGGTACAGAGTTTGCGGATGAGGCGTTGGGCCATGGCGACACGGATAGCAGAGGTGAGAACTTTCGGATTGACTTTGAGGTCGATGAGACGAGGATAGGTTCCGGCAGCGTCGTTGGTGTGGAGGGTAGAGAAGACGAGGTGACCAGTGAGAGCTGAGTTGATAGCGATATCAGCAGTCTCATTGTCGCGGATTTCACCGATCATAATGATGTCTGGATCTTGGCGGACAGCTGCACGGAGACCCTCGGCAAATGTATAACCTTTGTCATTAACCTGAGTCTGGACGATACCTTCAAGGTGATATTCGATCGGATCTTCAAGGGTCACTATTTTGACCTGGGGATTTTTGATTTTTTGTAGGAATGCATAGAGTGTCGTGGTTTTACCAGAGCCTGTCGGACCAGTGGTGAGTATCATGCCATCAGGACGGTCTATTTCTTTGTTCAAAATAGCGAGAAGCTTTGGGTGAATACCGAGGTCTTCGAGGGGAACACTGATTGATTTTGGATTCAAGAGACGCATAACGATAGATTCATTGTATGCACCAGGGAGGACAGAGACACGGACTTCGATCTCTCCGATGGGGAGGCGGATACTGAAACGACCATCCTGAGAGTCTTTTTTGATATTGAGTTTCATTCCTGAGACGAGTTTGATACGAGAGAGTATGAGCCCATATGTTTCGAGGTCAAAACGCATAAGTTCTTGGAGCACACCATCGAGACGATAGCGGAGCATGACGAAAGATTCTTCTGGTTCGAGGTGGACGTCGGATGCATCTACCGCGAGGGCGCCAGCGAGGATCGTTTCGAGAATATGAGAAACACGATAACTCTTTTTTGCAGTAGTGATGTTTTGGAGGATAGAGATGATGGTAGGGAGACTCTTCGCTTCGCTGATGATGGCGTCAATACTTTCACTGGAAATTTCGAGTGAGCCAGCACGACTCTCGTAGGCAAAAGAAAGATCCTTGTACATTTTCCATGATTTCTCGAGTCCTTGAGTTGAGGTAATGAAAAGTTCGGGAGTATATCCTTTGGTTTTGAGATCTTGAAGTACTTCTTGAACAAGTGGAGACTCTGGATTGCGAGCAGCGATCTTTACATGCTTGTCGATGAGGGCAAAACAGGCGACTTGAGCAGATTGTGCACGAACTTCATCAACGAGCTTGAGTGCGTCAGTGTTGATGGAAATACCAAGAAGGTTGATGTATTCGACATTGTATCGAGCAGAAAGAATCTGCACGAGATCCTCTTCTTCTTTGTGTTTGAGTTCGCTCAGTTTGCGATTTTGTTTGTCTTCGTCAAATTGGATGGGCATATAGATGACATTATAGCGTAAAAGTATCGCAAAGGACTACTCTCTGAGGCCTCAAAAGAGGGTATAACTGAGCCGTATAATAGCGAGGTATATACTATTGACAGCAATCTATATTATGGTATAATAGTACTGTTACGTCGTGCAGGATGAACTTGCGTTACGTAACAGAAAGGTTTTGGTCTTTGAATTATGAAAACAAAAAATTGGGTCTCTGTGACCCTACTAACGGCACTCGTCTTGACGAGTGGGTGTTCACTCACGCGATTGAACGTTCATCAGGACGCTTCTCGTCGCGATAACAAATCCTGGCAGCTGGGTTTTCCAACTCTCGAAAGTCGGGAAAATGCTGATTCGCTGGATTTCCAAACCAGTGGTCAGTTTCAAGGCACTGACAATCGGTCAGTCAACTCCGGCAATTCAGGGCGAATGATTTCGCCTGAAGGTTGTAACAATACGATTGATCCAGGTTGGGTTGATTGCAATGTTCCGGGACGTTCGTCGGGCACAGCACATTCAAGTGCACGTTCCAATGATCGTTACCTACTTGCTTGGGAAGACGGTGCTGCGCAGAACTTGTCACCGTGGCAAGGGATCTACGATACCTCAGGCACCACCATGGTGTCGGGATTCAGGAGAGGGTATTTCTACTCCGCCCCCGCAGACAACTATCGGTCGGGACCGTTTCCTCCGGTGACGTATTTGCCACAATATCGACCACCACCGGAACCGGTGTGTCAAAACAACCCTCCGCCTTGTCGGGGTGGTTGGAGGAGATAACATCTCCACATCAAATTCAGAGTCGCTCTATCCTTTCGGGGAGACGAGCGACTTTTTTATTATCGCCAAGGGTAGACCTCGGCAGTCTGATTGCGCTATGATTCATGCATGAAGACATACAGCTCAACTTCTCTCGAAGAGACACAGAAGATAGCCCGTGAATGGCTGGCTGATATTTCAAGCAGATACGCAGATAGAGATGAAGCACTCGTTGTTGGACTTTCAGGACATCTTGGAGCGGGGAAGACAGCTTTTAGTAAAGCAGTGGCGCAGGAACTTGGGATTACAGAGACGGTCACGAGTCCGACGTTTGTGATTATGAAGGCGTATGAAGTGCAGAAGAACCGAGAACCAAGAGACAAGAACCCAAAGGGCACATCAGTCACTTCTTTTCCATGGAAGAGATTTGTTCATATTGATGCATACAGATTGGAGAGGAGAGAGGAGTTAGAGGCGCTACAGTGGGAGAGATTGGTGACAGATAAGAATAATCTTATTTTAATTGAATGGCCGGAGAATGTTGGACTGAAAGAATTTGTTCCTTTAGGGCATTTAGACTTTGAGATTAAAGAGGGGAAGCATGAGGTGATGATTAGGTAATAAAAAAGAACACTCATTTGAAAGAGTGTTCTTTTTATTATTAACCCATTGTATTAATTGATTGTAACATTTGGTGAACACGTTACACTTTTACTATTACCATTTGAGGTGACTTTCAAATACATATTCTTTGCACCTGTAGTAGTATAACTTGTTGTAGTTGAGGTTGAACCGCTGTACCACGTTGAGTTATTTGTACTCCACGCATATGTGTAGTTCACGTTGTCACCACCAGTTGGATCAGAGAGACTTGACCATGTTACAGACAGATTTCTCAATTGATTAGTTGGAGATGCTCCACAAGAAATGTTTCCTAATGATCAAATATAATAACCTGCTTTTTGTGTTCCGTCTGTACTGCAATAATAAACTGTATAAGGCTGCCACAAGTCTCCCCATGCACTTGTCATAAGAATCATGCTTGTATTACTTGGATCATGATTGCCTGTGTTCAAGCCTGAAGCAGAACATACTTTACTATCTGCTGAAGCAATATTTGATCTCCAAGGACAAGATTCACCTGATAGACACCATCGTGCAACACCATTTCTACAATATATTTCCATACTATCATTACCACCACTTCTACCGTTATCATTCATTTCTGCATCTGGAATAACATGTACTAATCCCGATCCGGTACATTCAGTACTGGGTGCTGCACTCAAAGCACCCCAACTCGCATTACCTCTCCCATCATTGACCAAGACTGCACCAGCAGTTGTTGAAGCAGTACCAGATGCTACGTTCAAATAGATAGCTGACAATGTTCCCAATACACCCAAGTTTCCATCAATAGCCAATGAATCAC
>JBAWXC010000020.1:0-9203 GCA_037144235.1 Candidatus Tayloriibacteriota bacterium
ATCCATATTTTTAAACATATCCTAAGTACTTCTCTTTTTATCCGTATGGAACATTATATCCGTTACAAAAATAGGTAAGGTATGTGAATCTCCGCTTGGCGTTGTCTTAAATATCATATCTGCTTGTACTTTCATACTTCTATTATATCTCAGATTTAAAATCTGAGTATGTTACACGCTCGTGTAACAAAATATGTCTTTTCGTGTCACATTTGTCACATTTTGAAAAAATAGCTAGTACGAGGTCTATCATGTGGTATACTACTTTTAATCACAAAAAAGCTATGCACCACAACGAATTCATACGGTTCAAGCTCGAGGTGGGGCACCACACACATCTAGATAACCACCCAGCATTGCGAAGCAATGCGCAGGTGTCTTGCTCTTGCACTACTCATGTTTTGTGCCCTCGGTTGGAATCGAACCAACATCGACGGCTTAGAAGTCCGCAGTTCTATCCATTGAACTACGAGGGCAAAGCACAATAACATAATCTATCATATATAAATGAACTAACTTTTTGTCCGTACACATCACTCTAAACTACCCTCCCCATTATGACAACCTACCTCGAAGGATCAGGTATTGTAACTGTTCCTCTGACATAGGTACTATATTCATCAGCTCGATTTTTGAGATATGTGACATCCTTTAATAAAACGTTCGTATCCAAGAGACGAGTCGACACTGCAGCATCGACTACAGGAGCATCGAGTGTATCCATGGTCGACTGATACGCTTGTACACCGATATATACAAGTACGAGACTTGTCATTATTCCTGCAATGAGTAACATACCCCAATCAAAGTGAGCCTCATTGAATATTTTGTATTTGATCGTTCGAGACCATGGAATAGAAGCGTGAATGGATGGAGCTTTTGGAGATGAAGGGTTGAACATGTGCATATTATTTTTGTGATGGTGAACTAGTAGCGAGTGTGAGCATCGTAACATCAAATCCGATTTGCCAATCTGAACTCACACCATGAACATCAGCCTTATTCAAGCGAACCGCATCTACGGTAGTCATATACGGTAAAGTTTCTGCAAGAAGAAGTGTTTGCATGATTGCGTGCCATGAACCATGAGCCTCAACATGCGCACGAATCGATCCGACCGAATTTGTTGGCGCTGTATTGATGAGCCCAGACATTTTGATCACACTTCCCGCTTGAGTGCCCATATTCTCGATTGTCTCAATAAATAACACAACATCTGTCGATGATATAAATTGACGAACAATCTCTGCACGATCTTTTGTGGTAGATGCATGCAATTTGGAAATCTTGTCAGACTGATTCTTGTCAGACGTACCCGCTCTCACAATATCTCGAGCAAGTAATGCATGATCAATTGATTGTGATATCTGATAATACACATACCCATAAAGCGCGCAGACAATACTCGCTGATAGTAATGCGAGGATCAAAAGCGCTCGATGATGTGAATACTGTTTTCGTTTCATTTGAGTTGTGTAGTTATCTTTACCGAAAAATTGATATCCGTACTATTGATCAACTGTTCTGCAGGAAGATCAATCGTAGCATCAGGAATCGTAGATTGTATTTTTGACTGAAATGCCAACAGTATACTTCTTGTAGGAGCAAAACCTTGTACCACTATAGATGTTGTTGGTGCTGTACGAGTAACGGACACAGAAGTAATCGACACTCCACTTCGAGCAGATATCACCTCTTGAATGGCACGAGATAAACGAGGAACTGAGATGGCATTATCAAGTCCAACAAGCGCATCCTTGGTCAGAGCTAAATCTTTTTTTATCGAAACGATCTTTGTGTCAGGTTTTATGTCCTTAATCGTCGCAACTCCCTCAAGAGCTGAATTCTCTTCTACAACCGCCTCCATAAATGCAGGAAAGAGTGATATTGCTCCGATAATTCCAACTGCTGAAAAAATAAATAAAAACACAATGAATAACCTCACGTGATACTCATGATGAAGAAAAATTCTTTGTTGTGTTGGAAGAAGTGTGTGTCTCATATTATGATAATTCTATCGCAAGTCCTGCCGCTACGACATAACTCAGTGATTCTTGATTCGAAAGTGGTGGAGTATAATGTTGTACATTCAAGACATGCTTCCACACATCACCAACCTCAACTTGTGGTATTTCATTTTTGAGAATCAGTGCCTGATATCCTGATACACGATCTCCGACAAGAATCATCTTACCGATAGTTCCGTGAGCAGCATTACGTGACATCCAATAAGAATTGATACGCGCAACTTCTTTGGTAAGAAAGTTTGCATATTCTTGATCAGACAAACCACTCTCATGTGCGATCGTTGAAGTAAACATCACGGATCCTCCAGATATAATGTATATGCCCGTCTTGCGCTTCATGCTATGGACGATCAATTCTGTTGCAGACTCGTGGCCTGAACCAATAGCACGTGCCACTGCAGTCGGAACTATCTCAAATGCAATAGGAATCAATCCGACTTCACCGAGTAATGAAATATAATTGTCAATATAACTACGAGGCACGACTGATACGCTGGTGTATATCGGACCTGGCATGTCTGTTCGTGGTACATAGTCAAAATAAAATACTGCCGCTGATGCAGCCAGAGGAACATTTTCTTCGAATTTGAACTCGATATTTTGAGTAGCGATGCGCGGATCAAAACTCGGCACATCAGTCTGAAACATATAGGCTTTTTCTTCAGGAATAGAAACCTTCACATGGGACAGATCATGCGCGATAGCAAATTCTTTGAGAATACGCTTGAATTCTATTTCATCTTTGATGTCCCCTGCCTCGATGATTCCTGGAGGAATCTCTATCGAAGCATATTCTCCAATCCTCATACCTTGCATCGTCTGAACAAATGAAATGCAACGAATACTATCGTCTGATATTTCAAGACCAGCATGATCCATCACCAAGAATCGTGGCGGCGGAAAGTGTGTAAGTAACGATGAAACCTTCATGGGTTTATTATACTACACACTGTCTATTAATGAGTGATTGTACTGTGAACAAAATTACAGATGACGACGTGCATTCTTGAATATCTCAATAAGTGCAGGAGAAGCAGATACAATAATGATAACTGCTATAACAGGAATAATATATCTATCTGGGTTGGGTATGATCGAACCGAAGAGATATCCCATGAGCAACATACCTGATGTCCAAATGATGCCACCAATAATATTGTAGGTAATGAATGTGCGATATTTCATATTCCCTATTCCTGCAACAATCGGTGCGAAGGTTCGAACTATCGGTACAAATCGAGCAAAGATGATCGTCTTTTTTCCATATTTCTCATAAAAATGTTGAGCGCGAGCGATATGTTCTTTGTTGAACAAAACCGAATCTTGTCGAGTAAATAATGCGGGACCCACTCGTTTACCGAACGCGTATCCGACACTATCTCCGAGGACAGCAGCGATGAATGTCCCGATCAATAATATAGATAATGATACATGTCCAAATGTTGCCAAAAATCCAGCAGTGAACAAAAGTGAATCTCCCGGAAAGAAGAATCCGAAAAATAATCCTGTTTCACAAAAGATAATTGCAATAACACCGATCATTCCCAGTGATGAGATGATAGTTTCTGGACTCAAGAAAGAAAAGATGTGCATGAATAATTAGGCGGCTTTAGTTCCTGGTGGAATCGTTGCGTTTGGTTCCAAAATAGAAAATGCTCCATCGCCAGTCGAAACAGCGAACAACATGCCATTACTTTCGAAACCACGAATCGTGCGAGGTTCGAGATTAGTCACGAACATGCAGGTCTTACCAACAAGTACTGCAGGATCAGGAAAATACATTGATATACCAGAAACAATCTGACGTGGAGCAGGAACTTTGACTGGCACAGGGGTTTCTTGCCCTTCTACTGCAACTGAAGTAATTTCTTTTGTTTCGCCAAAATCGACTGAAAGTTTGAGTAACTTGTCAGTATCAGGGATCTTTTCAGCAGACACTATCTTGCCTGCACGAATCTCTACCTTTTTAAAATCATCGTATGAAATCATAGATAGTATATTACAGGAAATAACTACAATTACCAATTGTCCTATGCTCGTTTCTTATCCAAATAACTCTGCAATATCAAAGCTGCTGCTGATGCATCATGAAATTCATTTTTTCCTTGAAATCGTTCTGCAGCGACACTGGTCATAAATTCTGGTTCGAGATGAACAATATATCCTTTCTTCTCAAGGTTGTTTTTGAACTCCAAACTTTCAAGTAAAATAGTATTTGCTTTTCCCTGATAATCTCTCGACTCCCCCATCACCATCTCTCTGGTATCAAAATCTGTTGCTATTTTTATGACCTCATCCAAAGCGAGACTGGTATTGCCAACCACACTTACCGGCAATGCAAATTGTCGTGCTTCATCAGAAATAGCGACGCCTATGCGCTTGCCCCCATAATCTATACCGAGGATTCTCATGCGGATGGGGTGAGATTCGAACTCACGGTACCCTTGCGAGTACGACAGTTTTCAAGACTGTTGCCTTAAACCACTCAGCCACCCATCCAGTCCAAAGATACTCTCATAATTTAAGATTATTTTCAATACGCCACTCTTATACACACCCCCAATGATTGAATGGATGCTATACTATACCCATGGCAACAGAAGCTCTCATTTCATGGAATGCTCCTGCGCATATCCACACAGAAAAGAAACCTGATTGGTATTGGACCGTCGGTATCATCACACTCGCACTTGCAGTCGTAGCGGTTCTCTTTGACCAGATCATCACCGGCATATTCATCGTCGTCGCAGCAACCACACTCGTTCTCCTTTCTTCAAAACCTCCTCGTATTCTCGCCTGTGAGATCAATGACCGTGGCATCATGGTTGATGATACGCTCTACCCTTTTCTTTCTCTTGAATCATTTTGGATACCTCACGATGAGTTTCCTCACAAGATTATTTTGAAGTCCCGCAAACTATTCATGCCGTTTATCATACTCTATATCGATGAAGTTGATCCTGAACAAGTCCGTGAAATACTCCTCTCCTATATCGCAGAGACAGAACACCACGAATCTTTCTTGAAAAAGATCCTCGAAGCCTTCGGTTTCTAATAAAAATAACATATCAAAATATCCATTGCGTCAACTATCTCGCTATGGTACTGTTGCGTTAGAAACAAACGAAACCCTCAACCAAAGAAAACTGCACCATGAAAAATAAAGCTCAAAAGACGCCGTCTCTGACGGTCGTTTCGGTATTCCTTGTATCAAAAGTAGAGGCGTGCTCTGATGCACGACTCACCTATGATCACGTAGCAAAAAACTTCCTTGATGAGATCGTCGGATTCGTCAATGTAAATCAACACCCTTCCAAAAAGTGTGTTACGGCTGATACGGCATATAAGAATGCCAACAGTATCATCTTCGTCATTGAAGTGGATCAGGATCGTCGTTTTGAATTGTTCAAAACTAACGGCAAACAGAAAAAACTCATCGAGTATGGTTCTGTTTTCGATATCACTCCTCCACTCGCTACGGAAATCAACACGACGACCATGTATCAAATCTCTGGTCGCGGAGACAAGATCACGAACTGGGAATTCACCGCCACCCAATTCAACGAAGCAAAATCTGCTTTGTGTCGTAATCTCAAAGTAGTCAGCGAACTCGGTTCGTGGAGTGATACGGCGGAGACAGAACAATCTGCATCCCCTCTCACATCGACACCTCGCAATACATCTGCCAGCACGGATTTCAAAGGGAAAGATCCTGAAGCACCAAAAAAGGTGGGTAAAACAGTCCTTGGGGATATCGAAATCCTTGAGTCATCGATAGTCGCTAAGTATGCGACCATTCGAAAAGATGGCATGCTTCCCGTGACACAACCTCTACCCCCCAAGGAAAAGGTGGATTATCGGGAATTGTCACGAGCATGGCATGCGGAGCTCGATGCTGTTGGAGTAGACAAGGAATTGCTTAAAAAACAAATCCTCGCCAACTTCGACATCTGGGGTGCAAAAGCTCGTCTGTTCAAATCAATGAAGACGGTCGAGTCGATACTCGCCATTCGGAAACTCCATCCGAAACTTCGCGACTGCGTCAACCTTCCGCCAGATCATCCTCAACATATTCCCTGCCCACTCGTGTTGATGCTTACACAAGTGCCCCTGGAATTGCAGGAGAAGATTCTCCGCGAAGCACGGAAAGACGGTCCCAGAAACTTAAGGAAACGTCTCCAGATCGCACTCTGTTCCTTGGAGTATCGGGACAAAGTTGTTCCCGAATAACTTGTTCACATCTTACACGGCGCGTTCTCACGAACGCGCCCTTTCTTTTGTACAAGTCTTTTGTACAAGTTCTCCTACGCAAGTAATTTGAGTGCGGATTTCACTTTAGCTCCTGTGTCCATAATACCGTGAGGCACTTTCTTGAGTGCTTCACGAGCTTCGTGTTGATCATAGCCGAGAGCCTTAAGTGCCTCGATAGCATCAGCATCTGCAGACATACCACCGCTCATATCTTCACCGACAATACCACCCATTTTATCTTTGAGTTCAAGTACTATCTTTTCAGCAGTCTTACGTCCAATACCTGAGACTTTGACTAGATGAGCAGTCGAACCGGAACGGATCGCGCTCGCCAATGTATCACTATGCACCAGAGAGAGAATGTTCAAGGCACTCTTTGGTCCAATGCCTGATATGGAGATAAGAAGTTCAAAAAAATCCTTATTCTTCTTATTCACAAAGCCATAGAGGTCGAGAGCATCTTCACGAACGGCAAGATGAGTCCATAGAGACACTTCCTTACCCACCGCAACACTATGAAGTGTATCCTCAGTCACAAATACCTTGTATCCGAGGCCATGAATATCCACGACAATATATCTATCTCCAAGTTCGAGTATGTTTCCATGAATAGAGGCAATCATGGCTCAAGTATAGCGTATAGAGCCATGAAAGTGTACGTCCGCTTTACTTTTGGGCCATATTATGATAAGTTCTTGGTACTTAAATACATATTAATTATGCCTATTACCTCATCAGCCAAGAAAGCATTGCGCGCTTCAAAGAAGAAGCGAGTTTTCAATATCCGCCGCAAGAATACTATTGAAAAGACCATGAAGGAATTCCGCCGTTTGGTCGCTGCCAAAAATGTCACTGAAGCAACAAAGCTCGTCCCTACTATATATCAGGCACTCGACAAGGCGACCAAGACTCACCTCATCAAAGCCAACACTGCATCTCGTACCAAGTCTCGCGTTATGGCCGCTCTCAAGAGAACTGCATAACATCAGTTTCACCTCTTCCAAAAAAGCATTTCGTTCTACATATTAGACGAAATGCTTTTTTTGTGTAAATATAGGATTCACTCGCCCTCATCGTTCAATGGATAGGACGCAAGATTGCGGATCTTGCAATGTAGGTTCGATTCCTACTGAGGGCACCAAACACACGTAGTGCAAGAGCAAGCCAACTGCTTGGCTTGCGTCTAGGAATCGAACGGCGGAGCCATATTGCATCGAGCACGATGCAATGG
Organism: Candidatus Tayloriibacteriota bacterium; assembly: GCA_037144235.1. Taxonomy (GTDB): domain Bacteria; phylum Patescibacteriota; class Minisyncoccia; order Phycocordibacterales; family PALSA-1337; genus C7867-002. Next base: position 7,510 of record JBAWXC010000020.1, read on the forward strand.
CGAGCCGGTGCCCAGCCCGAACGAGGCGGGTAGCCGAGTGAGAGGCGCGGGCGATTCCTACTGAGAAAATCAATCGAATTTAATTTATAAGTAATGCTGCTTCGGATTTAATTTCCTCTAATTTCTTTAATGCAGACATCTTTTGTTCATGTAAAGCAAATACCTTCTTCTGAAAATCTGGGTCATTTATCTTCTCACAAAATAATTGGGCATTAGCTTCTGCAGCATCAGAACCATCCACTCCCGCAATAAAATCACCAAGTTCATTTAAGACACTCTCATCTTGTTGAAGATCAGAGATCATATTTAAAATAGTTCCTTTTATTCTTGTATTGTCACAACCATCTTCTCTTACAAAAAAGGCCGCTGGTTTACCAAAATCTTTATCGTTCTCTATACTATTGATTATTCCGGGAAAAACTGAAAAATGTTTAAATTTAATATCTTCTTGATTACTTACAGATTCGTGTAATTTTTCCATTTTAATGTTATTTATTATTAAATACACTTTAACGATACAACATTTAATTGACTGAAGCTAGCCAAATTAATGAGATAAGAGGTACTGACGATTCCCCTAAAACAACTTCACCGAATACAACTTATTCAACACCTCCACTGTCTGTGGACCAACCACTCCCTGCTCACCACTGATATCATATTTTTTCTGGAATGATCGAAGTGCCGTCTGTGTGCATGGACCAAAAGATCCTGAACGAGGACATTCATTTTTACTTTTATCTTGTGGCGGATATGTACCATCGAGAAGCAACGCTGTCTGGAGAGCAAAGACTTCATCAGCACTTCCCTTATTCTTGCCCATAATAGACTTCCACTCATGAGGAACCATGAGTGTATCGTATCCACTCGAGAACAGATCCGCATGTCCACCAAAGAAATCTTCAATACCCAGATATGTCTGATACGCCAAATCACGAATAGCCATATCTCGAATCACAGGATCAGTAAATTGTTTTTCATAAATATATCCATACTCAATCAATAGACTTGCGGAATTTGCAGTATTGTCTGCACCAATAGCGATCAAATCTGGTTCTTCGACAATCCCTGTCGACTCACCTGGTAGATCACTCACAGGATTGTACTTCCTCAATCGCTTATATATGGATTCTGCCACTGCTTTGGTTGTCGTACTATTCGCATACTGTTCCACAGGGACATAAATAGCGAATCCTGAATGAGTTCCTGCGCCACTCCCTGTATGATCTGGTGAATCATTGAAATGAATGTGAACCGTAATATCAATATCATGTTCATTTGCCCATTTGGTGATACCGAACAGGCGATGAGCCACATCGAGAGGTGCTTTGTTGTGATAGACCTTTGAAATAGGCTTCTTAACAGTTCCAACTGAAATCAACTGTGCATTTTCGCGCATCGATGCTTTTTCCCATGCGATAATATCATTCCATGAATTGGTAAAGTATGACTGAAATTCTGGATTCCATGCATGATATGAACGAGTCTCGATTGGAGTATAGTGACTATTGTCTTGAAGGAATCCATTCAAATCATCTGCCAACATCACAGTAAGTTCACGCTCCTTGGTGGTGCCGAACTCTGCTCCTCCATAATCTGGTTCATGCCCAGGAACAATAAGCACTCTCACCTTGGTAGTTGTCGCTATCTCATCAGTATATTTTGTTTGAATGTCTGTCACTGACTTTGGGTTG
>JBAWXC010000021.1:0-8704 GCA_037144235.1 Candidatus Tayloriibacteriota bacterium
CCCCCGTGAAGACGGGGGTCCAGGGTAAGGCCACGAATTCCAGAGAAGGTGATAAAACTCTGGATTCCCGCATGCGCGGGAATGACACAACATACAAAGGTCAAATCTTCGACTTCATCGAAGAAGCTGAGAAAACTATCAAGAATGGTTTTCGTGTGATCGCGACAACTCTGACCAAGAAGATGGCAGAGGATCTTTCTGAATTCCTCAAGGAAAAGAAGATCAAAGCGGCATATCTCCACAGTGATATCAAGACCATCGATCGTATTAATATCCTGACTGATTTCCGCAGAGGGAAGTACGATATCGTCGTGGGGGTCAACTTGCTCCGCGAAGGTCTTGATCTTCCAGAAGTATCGCTCATCGGTATTCTCGATGCTGACAAAGAAGGATTCCTTCGTTCAGAAACGTCACTCATCCAGACTATCGGTCGTGCAGCACGTAACTCCGCTGGTCGTGTCATCCTCTATGCTGACAATATGACCGATTCTATGAAACGCGCTATCGGCGAAACTGATCGTCGTCGTGCGATTCAGGTTGCGTACAATACCGAGCATGGCATCACTCCGACAACCATCATCAAAGCTATCCATGACATCACCGACCAACTCAAGTCAGAGCATGATAAGGCCGTCAGTGCCCTCGTCGCTATCGATGAAGAGCTCGCCAAGACCGATCCAAAGAAGCTCTACCGTATGAAGGAGGAAGCTATGGCGGAGGCCGTCCAAGCACTCGACTTTGGGACCGCGGCTCTGATTCGCGATGAGTTGTTTAAGTTGGAAGAGAAGATGGGGGTTCCGGGGAGGAAATCAGCTGGTAGAAAGAAAAAATAAGAGTATAATCTGAATAGTATTATGTACAGCTCAACTACCATACAAAATTATATAGATCTACTAGAAAAGACAAACCAACAATTAGGTATGTGGACTAATCCCTATGGTGTACTTGTTGCTGCACTAGCGCTTATAGTAGCTGTTTTGACTATTGCCTTTGCACTTATACTATGGCGACAAGGAAAAGAGTATCGTGATATTTTTAATAAATTTTTGTTGGACCAGAAAACATTTGCTGAGAGTGAATTAAATAAATCTATAAAGGAGACTAAAATCACAGCCAACATCCTAATTGAGGAACAAAAAGAGAAATTAAAAACAGCGAGTGGTGAGATGAAGCAAAAAATAGAAGCAGCAATTACTAAACTTGAAAAAACTAAGGACAACCTAGACGCATCAAACGTAATTTTTAGTAGCTTTCCAAGTAGAAATATTTCATGGAATGGATCAAATCAGATAATTGGTGGAGATACTCCGCACATTCCTACGCTTGATGGCTATTTTTCGCGTCTAACTAGTAATTGTAAACAATGCATGAACAGTTGCTCAGCTAACGATAAGTATTGTTCATTTTGTGGAAACAAATTACAATAAATTATTAAATATACTATTAAACATGAATAAACCAGACAAAATAAAGGAATGGCTTAAAAATAATTCAGAAAAAACAGAAGATGAAATTGAAAAGTATCTACTTTCTGAGATTACTCAGCTCAAGGACAGTGATTTTACAGAATCATGGCAAAGACATTATTTTATGGAGAATCTTAAATCAAGAAGTAATAATTTTTCACCAAAAATTATTAGAGCAATAAATCATATCCGCGGAAAAACTGATGACGTACCGATGTTACCTAAAAGATACCTTGCTTTGATTGTTGATTTAGCGGTTCTTGCATTCATCAACTATTTACTGCAAATTGTTGGTGTAAGTTCTGATAATTTATTTATAGATATTAGCCTGTATTTAATTTATTTCTGTTTTAGCTTGTATTGGTTTAAAACAACTATTGGTCTGTACTTATTTAAAATTCAAATTAATTTTAAAAATAGTAATTTTCTTTTAGGTAAATTGATTCTTAGAGAATTAATTTGGTTTACTGCTTATAGTGGTATTGGTTTACTTGTTTATTTAGTATATGGTCCTTATTGGGATAGAATTGTTGGTGCTTATGCTATTAATATCAATAAATAGATTGTAAATATACCTGTTGACTATTCTAGTTTTATGTGTATTATTGAATACCTGATAATAGTCACTGTGTTATAATTATATCGTATATGAATCCTCAAATCTTTAGAAACATAACTAGACCTCGAAACACAATTAAAGAAGGTGTTATAGAGAATTTTGGCTACCAGGAAGGTGATAAATATATTGCCGTCTGTTTAACGTTTGATATAATCGAAGAAGCATCAAATCCTAAAGAAGCTGCGGAAAAACTAATGAACGCGGTTCAATTACACCTCGAAACTGTGCTCGAAAATAATTTGTCTGAAGATCTATTGAATAGGTACGCTCCACAGGAATATTGGGATAAATATTTTGAAATTAAGAAATCGATTGATAATTCGTCAAAGCTCGCAAAGTCACAGAAACCCTTCTTTTCTTCTGCATCTTTTTATCCACAACCAAGAGAATTGGTCTTTTGCTAATACGACCAATTAAATGCCTAGAGGATTAGATAATTGGAGCTATAGGGATTTGATTGATTTCCTAAAAGAAAACGGATTTAGTTTTTACAAAGAAAGGGGCGGCTCTCACTCAGCATGGATTAAGAAGGGTGTTGGTAATTACCCAGATAGAATAGTTGAAGTAAACCTTACGCATAAAAGTTACGCTATTTCAACATTGAAGATTATGATTCGCCAGTCAGGAATAGATCAGAAGGAGTGGAGAAAGTGGGCTAGCTCGTAGTGTTCACTTCATCACCCATGCCCTCCATCGACCTCTACAATACCGGAACAGACAGTTACGATGAATTGCAGGCGAAGCGACCTGACTCAGGTCTCTGCGCGCAAGGCATTCATTGATCTGGCATCTCATTTTCTCACGGGCAAAACGGGGATATCAGTCGCGGATTTTTGTTGTGGCACGGGGAGCAATACGGAGCTCATTGCGGGGCGGTTTGAGGTAGTTAAAGTCTAATAAAAAACCGCGCACACCATTACTGGCACGCGCGTTTGTTAAAAACTGAAACTATTTTGCGTATTCAACGTGAATGAACTCGCCGTTGGTAACTCCAGATTTGATAGAGGCAAGCGAGATAACGTTCTCGTTGTATTGACCGACAATATCTCCACTATGGATTCTGTTTGCCGGTATTGCGATCCAAGAAATAACATTCGTCATTCCATTTGATGGAACCTTCGAGCGCCCACCATAGGCAATTGCTTTTTCGGTCAGGTAATACCAGTTACCTCCAAGACAGATGGGATTTTCTGACCCGGCGTCATTTGAAAGCATCTTGTTGGTCACAAGTTCAACTGCCGTTTTACGTTGCTGGTCTTCCAATCCCCGAGCGAGCCCAAATTTAACAGCCAGAAGGATGACGCCTCCAAATATAACGACTAGGATAAAGGCATCGAGTATTCCTAAACCGGTTTTTTTGTTAGTTTTCATAATTCTCCTCTCAATGTTCATCATTCATGCCGAAGTGTTTATCGGCTGGGGTTTATATGTAAAGGGGAATGAGACCCTTTTGTGTTTGTTATTATTATGGCATGTATTAATGCTATATGTCAATATTATTACACACCTGAAATAGAGCCGTGTATTTACGTTTAAAGTACTCTTGTCAGCACAACTCACAACTGTGGTACAATACACCCATGGACATTCACACCTCTCTTCTCAAAAAAGAGACCATTCTCATCATTGAAAGCAATCAGCTCATTGGTGATCGTTTGACATCGTATCTCGCACAAGAAGGGTATGTCACCATTCTTATCACCAAAGGATCAGAAGGGTTCACCGAGATTGTTGAACACAAACCAGACCTCGTCATTCTCGACATCACACTCAATGGCGCTGATGGATATCAAATATTGGCACAAAAATTCGCTGATTCTACAGTCAAAAACATTCCTGTATTTCTCGTGTCCACACAAGGGGTACCTATCAATATGCGACGTGTTCCAGAAAAAAGTGTTCAGCAGTTTATTGTTTCTATGAATGGTGACGAAAAAGATATCACGGCTCGAGTCAATACATTTTTCAAACATGATGAACAACCGGTTGTCTCAACATACGTGACTCCGTCAGCAGACAAGAAGAAAATACTCTGGGTTGAAGATGACAAACTCATCGGCACCATTCTCGGAAAGAAACTCATGAATTCTGGCTTCAATCTTCTTCATGCAACCAAAGGGGAAGACGCATTGAAAGCAGTCAAAACATTTACACCAGATGCTATCGTCATGGATCTCATGTTGCCAGGAATGAGTGGCTTCGACATCATACAGAAATTCCATATGGATGATTCACTCAAAAATGTGCCTACGATGATACTCACCAATTCAAGTAAACAAAGTGATATTGAAAAATCACAAAAACTCGGTGTTCAAAAATTCTTCACCAAAGCGACGTTGTCACTCGATCAGATCGTCTCTGAAGTGAGAGATTTGGCACAGTAATACCTGTATGGGTCCGACCTGGATGGGCATTGTAGAAATGTCATTTTTGTGATATTATCCGCCCACTATGACAGCCAAAAGAAAGCATCAACCTATCCATGGTGAGGACCTGCCTGCCGGTAGGCATGGAATGATCATCGTCAAAGGTGCTCGTACTCACAATCTCAAAAACATCACTGTTGAGATGCCTCGCAACACCATGATTGCGATTACCGGACTTTCTGGCTCAGGCAAATCCTCACTCGCTTTCGATACTATTTTTGCAGAAGGACAACGTCGTTATGTCGAATCATTGTCTGCATACGCTCGTCAATTCTTGCACAAAATGCAAAAGCCGGATGTTGATGAGATTGTTGGTCTTTCTCCAGCGATTGCTATTGACCAAAAGTCACGTTCAAACAATCCACGTTCTACCGTGGCAACTATTACAGAGATATATGACTATCTCCGTATTTTGTTCGCGCGCGTAGGTAAACCACATTGTCTCACCTGTGGACGTATCATCAGTCGTATTTCCAAAGAAGAAATATTGGATACCGTATTCAAAACCGTGACCGCACATACAACCAAAGCCAAGAAAGTATATGGCGTTGATGTTTCTAGTGCCAAAGTTCGCATATACGCACCAGTCGTCGTCGGGCGCAAAGGAGAATACTATCAGATGCTCTATGATCTTCTCGGAAAAGGATATGAACGCGTACGTGTCGACGGAAAAGTCATGAAGCTTCGTGACCAGATCATTCTCGAAAAAAATAAAAAGCATGATATCGATGTTCTTGTCGATGAAATATTTGTCAGTGAATTCCTAGAGGCAAAAAAGGACACAGACCTTGCTTCAAGTGATGCACATGAGCGTCTTTCTGAAGCGCTTGAACGTGCCATACAAGAAGCTGATGGACTCATCCGTATCGAATATCGTGAAGGTGAGGAACAACTCATGTCGGTCAAGTTTATGTGTCCGTATGATGGTTTTTCATATCCAGAAGTTGAACCACGCCTTTTTTCTTTCAACTCACCATACGGAGCATGTACTGCATGTAATGGTCTTGGTACCGAAGGTATATTTGCCGAAGAAGTATGTAAGGTTTGTCATGGTGCACGTCTCCGTGATGAGGCTTTGTATGTGAAGATTGGTGACAAAAATATTGTCGACGTGACTGCGCTCTCTATCGAAAAAGCAGTGGCATATTTTGATACTATTGAACTTACACCTGCTGAACAAGAAATTGCCAAGGTTATCCTCAAAGAAATTTCTGCTCGTCTCTCATTCATGGTCAATGTGGGTATCGAATATCTCACACTCGAACGTCGTGCACATACACTTTCTGGCGGTGAAGCACAGCGTATTCGTCTCGCTTCACAACTCGGTTCAGGACTCGTCGGAGCACTCTATGTGCTCGATGAACCAACCATCGGTCTTCATCAGCGCGATAATGATCGTCTCATCAAAACATTGCTCCGTTTGCGTGATCTCGGCAACACTATCATCGTCGTTGAACACGATGAAGATACCATGTACGCTTCTGACTATATTGTTGATATTGGCCCAGGCGCAGGAGTTCATGGAGGTGAAGTGGTTGTTTCTGGATATCTCGATGATCTCCTTACTGCCAAAAAAAATACTTCAAATTCACTCACACTTTCATATCTTCGTGGTGAACAAAAGATCGCTATCCCACAACGTCGACGTGAACCACGAGGCAAGATTGTTATTCGTGGAGGACATGTTTTCAATATCAAAGATATGGATGCTGATGTTCCACTCGGCACACTCAATGTAATCACGGGTGTGTCTGGTTCAGGAAAGTCTTCATTTATGTACGAGATTCTCCACAAGAATTTGGCTGCACGTCTCGAAATGAGACATCGCACCAATGAACCATTGAACTGCAAAGAATTTACCGGTTCCGAACATGTCAGTCGTGTTATCTTAATCGACCAAAGTCCGATTGGTCGCACACCACGATCAAATCCTGCGACATATACGGGTGCATGGAGTCATATTCGTGACCTATTTGCAGCAGAACCAGAATCTCGTGCACGTGGCTGGGGTGCAGGACGTTTTTCATTCAATCGTCCTGGTGGTCGCTGTGAAGCCTGTGAAGGAAACGGTGAAATCGCTGTTGAAATGCACTTCTTGCCAACGGTCTATGTCACCTGTGATGTATGTAATGGCAAACGCTTCATGAAGGAAACACTCGATATCAAGTATCGCAAGAAGAATATTCATGAAGTACTCGAACTCACAATCGAAGAAGCTCTTGGTTTCTTCGTTGATATTCCTGCCGTTGAAGACCGTCTCCAGACACTCATGGATGTAGGACTCGGCTATGTGAAGCTTGGTCAATCAGCAACGACTCTCTCGGGTGGCGAAGCTCAGCGCATCAAGATTTCATCTGAGCTCTATCGTGCGCATATTCAAAAGACTATTTATCTTCTCGATGAACCAACCGTTGGTTTGCACTATCATGACGTCGAAAAATTGATTGATATTTTGCAGAAACTCGTAGACAAGGGTAATACAGTCTGTGTTATTGAGCACAACTTGGATCTTGTCAAAAATGCCGACTATATTATAGATATTGGACCTGATGGAGGTGAACGTGGTGGTAAAATCATCGCAAAGGGTACACCTGAAGATGTTGCCAAGAATGAAAAGAGTTATACCGGTCAGTATCTCAAGAAAGTGTTAAAAAAGTAAAAGCGCGACATTTCGGTCGCGCCTGTGATGAGTTGTGTTGTGAATTAGTGTTTCTTGAATGTATTCGGCGGCTGATTGCCGTTGTATTTCCAGAACCAGAAATGCACAGCGTCTTTGGTCATGATGCACAGGATGATGGCGTATCTGATTAGATCCATCACGATGTTTCTTATGCACAAGAAGGGGATGCATGTGATTGCCAGTGCTACGAGGAGCACCATGATGAGTCCTGAACTGCGCATCCACATAAAGGAGGGGTGTGCGCATACAGTGTCCAACGTTTCAATGATCGAGGTCATGTGTTGTCCTTGGGTTTGTTGTTTCGTTGTTCGCGACTCTTCACGAAAGGATTTCGGATGAGTCGATAGAGAATGTAGATTCCGAGGAGCGTTGCAAGAACGGTCGGAACGAGCCATATGGTGTTTGTCAAAAAATCTATCGTATTCATAGGATCGAGTTCTATGGTTTTGCTTGTCTAAATTCACTAAATACAATACTCTTACTCTTATGAAGCGTCAATATATCACCAAGAAGAAATTGCCTGATACGCCGGGTATATACATATTCAAGGACTATCAAAAAAGGCCTCTATATATAGGCCGTGCGACATCTTTGAGGGATCGCGTCAAAAGCTATTTTTCTGCAGATGTGATATCCACACGGGGGCCTCGCATTGTGGACATGGTCACCAAGGCAGTGTCTCTCGATATTGAGCAGACTGATTCGGTACTCGAAGCGATCATTCTCGAAAGTGCTCTTATAAAAAAATATCAGCCACACTACAACGTCGATGAACGTGACGATAAAAGTTCATACTATGTCGTGATTACTGATGATGTCTGGCCACGCGTTTTCCTCGCACGTGCACGTGATCTCGATCAGGAGATCAAAGAAAAGACACTAGAATATCCGATCAAAAAAATCTTTGGTCCATATCCGCATAGTGCACTCATCAAGGAAGCATTGAAAATCGTGCGCAAGATGTTTCCATTCAAGGACAAGAAATCATTTGATGCAAGACATGATGCGTTCTATCAAGCACTCGGTCGTTCGCCAAAAGAATCTGATCTGAATGCACAGAGACGCTATCAGAGAACTATAGACAATTTGATTCTCTTTTTTGAAGGCAAGAAAGATATTCTTCGGAAAAATATTGAAAGGGAAATGAATGGTGCAGCCAAGGAAATGAGATTTGAAGAAGCGGGTCAGGTGAAAAGGCTTCTTTATGCGTTGGATCATATAAATGACATTGCACTCATAAAGGAAGAAGGAAAGAAGGAAAAAGCCTTGCCTGCCGGCAGGCAGGGAAAAGGGAAAACATCTCAAGTTCGTATTGAAGCCTATGACATTGCGCATGTATCGGGTACGAGTGTGGTTGGAGCTTTTACGGTAATTATTGATGGTGAACGTGTGCCATCAGAATACAGGAAGTTTATTCTTTCGAGACAGGTTAATGATGACGTTGCCAATCTCGGAGAAATACTCAATCGTCGTCTCAATCACACCGAGTGGACGTATCCCGATATTATTGTTG
>JBAWXC010000022.1:0-8628 GCA_037144235.1 Candidatus Tayloriibacteriota bacterium
GATTCGAAACTGCGAGATCTATTGAACGCTCTCTATGACTTGAGATACACAAAATCAGCAATTTTGATCTGGCTCAAGAATCATATTGTTGTCGGTCGCAAAGACTATCACCCACAACATGAACTCATCGTTTACGGATGGTACGGAACTCATAGCTATTTTGGCAATAAAGACAAAACTGCCCTCTTCTATCCAAAACCAAATAAGAGCAAGCTTCATCCAACTATGAAGCCCCCAGCTTTGCTTCGACGCATCATATACCACAGCTCAAAGCCTGGTGATATCGTTCTTGATCCATTTGGTGGCTCAGGATCAACACTCATAGCTTGTGAGCAACTCAAAAGAAGATGCTTCATGGTCGAGTTCGAGGAAGAGTATTGCAACACCATAGTCGAGAGGTGGGAGAAACTTACTAACAAAAAAGCTGAGCTCATCACTCATGATTAACAGCCATGGAAAAACCAGACTCCGACAAAACGAAAGCTCTGAATGTATACAAGAAACAGGAATTCGAGTCATATGTTCTCTGGCGTTCGATGCCCTCCATACTCCGCGGTCAACCAAGGCATGTCATCGAGAAGCTCGGTATTGATGATGAAGTCGCCATGTCACTTTTAGAGATAAAAAATCAGACGGAGTTTGCCAGACGATTTGATATCAAGGATCCCGGAACATTGAGTGCGTGGAATAAGAGAATTGATGATAACGGAGGGCTCATGAAAGATATTATGTGTTGGGCAAAGAAACTTACACCAAATATCATCTCTTCCCTCTATCGTGAAGCTACCAAGACCGGCAAATCATCAGAGGTAAAAGCATGGATGGAGATAGTAGAAGGTCAATAATCAAAATATCATGAATATTCCAGAGAAAAATACAAAAGAATACATGGGTATAGATGAGACGGCCTCAATCCTGTCGGAGACTCTGCAAGAAGTCTCTCAGAGAAAAACGTCACTGAGGCGTGCACTGGTCGTATCACGTCTCGCTTTAGCTCTTTCAAAGATTATAGAAGTAGCTGACTTGAAAGAGAGAGTTGAATTCCTTGAGCAAAGTTTAAAAAAGAGAAAATAATATGAAAAATCTACCAAACATAATACGGAATGGAAATCTCACTCCTCGTGAAAAGTATATTCTTCTTATTCAGAATGATGTGCATAAAGCCAAGACTGGTAAGGAGATTCTGACACCAGCAGACAAGGATGCACTAGAAAACTGGAAAGCTAAAGACAATACCGAAGCAAGAGAATGGAATCGATTGAACGACGGATGGAAATATACTGGTCGTATGGAAATAGAGGCAGAATTTGCCTACAAAGATGCTCAAGTTGCTCACATGTCTCAATTACCAATCATCTTGAAGCTATTTTCATATCCAGTATCGAGCAAGATGAGAGGTTGTATCAAAACACTCAAGAGACTAAAGAAAGTCACTATTGATGAGGCCGTAAAGATTGCAGGCATGCAGAAGGCAGAAAAACTCAGAGAAGGTATGGATTTTGACTATGCAGTATATCAACTTGCATTTGAGCGTCTAACTCCCGAAGATAGAGAGCGAATGAATGAACTATATCCTGATGTTGAAGCTGATCACCAATATCTAGACCAGGAAGAAATCATTGCCAATCTATTCAATGGTACAAAAGAGTTGACTCCAGAAGCCCAAGAGAAGCTTGCATCACTCGTAGCTGAATGTAGCTACAATAAATTTGCCAAAGAATACCAACTCTTCCACTATTTTGCCTGCATCCCTGTTATTGAGGTAGCCAGATATTTTCTGAAGAGTCATGGTGTTGAAATCAAGAGTAAGTTACTAGCCAAGAATCAAGAATCCGATGACGAAGACAATAACACCTGCGATGAAGTGACAAAAGCTATGCTGGAATATGCCAAAGAGCATGGGACAACAATAGAAAAAATGCTTAAAGAAGGCGTCTTGAAAGGACTAGCCAGTTTGTTTGAAAGATACACACCACTTGTTGTTAGTAATGATGCGGAATTACTCAATCGATGGCTATCAAAGAAAGCTGAGGCTACTGCTGTCTTACGTAAACACGTGGATATTGGCGAATTAGTGCTTCGAGTGCGTGATGAAAAAGAAACGACGAGACAAAAGCTATACAGCAAAGGATTGTATGACAGTGAACATGAGGCGGCAAAGAAAATGTTTGAAAATCTCAATATGGAAGTCACTAGTGAAGGTGAAATTGATGAGAAGAAAGCATTTGAAAGATTTGATGGGGCTGTAATTACTGGCGATAGCCTATACGACTTCAAAGAAAACTATGAATTTGTAAAAGATTTCAAAGAGCGCGTAGATAAATATGATCCGAATCTGGGTATCGTCTATGCCGACAATGATCCAGAACAAAAAGGTGAGCACCTCGATCAAGAATTACTCATTTGTGGTTTGGACGGTAGTGGTGAAGCACATTTCTTCAGTCTTTATGGCATGTCTATAAACATGCTTTCAAATCTGATAGAAACAGATTGCTTCTTTGAGGAAGAAGTAGAAGATGGTATAACCTATCTTAAATTTGAAAATGCTGAGATGGAGAGGTTATTTAGAGAAAGACAAACTGAAGTAATTGCTGGATATGCAAAGCTACTAGCATATGAAGGAATATTAAAAAGAATAGCTAAAATCTATGAAGTAGATGCGACGTACCACATCTCTGAGAGAGTAAAGATGCTACGAAGCTATATGGAACAAAATAATGAGGCAATACATCAGGCTACTAATACTGGCAGTGACAAACTAAGGAAAAGCCGTGTTGGATTCTTCAAACGCAAGGACGTATTGCAGATGAAAGAGAGTCTGATTGTTGATGTCGATTCAATCAAGCCAGATCTAAAGTCTGTAGAGGATCATGAACAAAAATTAAAGGCGATATTGGATGAGTTTTAATTAATCTATATTAAAAAAGAGCTGGTCAGGCTCTTGGAAAATTTAATGACCGTTTTGGTTTAGAACATACAGAAGAATTTTTGAATTTTCTTCTCATACTGGATCGAAAAACTACACTTCTTCTTGTTACCCTCGTAGAAGGCAACCTCGATCCACGGACCTGCCACAAGAAACTGAACGAAGGCAACCATCCGATTACTGTTGCCAATCTGTTTCTTGATTTTTTCACGTCGCGATCCTTCTTCCCCACTTAGGATTTCTTCCAACCCCTGCATGCCAGCAGGAATCTCGCACGGAATGTCGTGCAACAAGTTGTGGAAGATGGTAGTGATTGCATCGAGAGCAACCTTGAAGTGTTCACGACAACCATCTTGTTGACACCGACGATGCCAGCGGTCAGTATTCCACGTATCAGTTCCTGGATCGAGTGTTATTGTTAGTCTTTTCATGATTTAACCTTTCATTTGGTTTTGGCTCACTATGGCCGTTTCAATGTGCTATTTTAGAGATATTCCTATTCGCCACACAGCGAGAGGTATTTACTCTACAGATTCACAACACTTGTTATGAATCTGATAAAGTGGAGGATTACGGATAAAACGTAATCCTCCCGAAAACAATACCGGAATTAAATCTGGCAAAGAACGACTGCGGGCTCCTGCCAATCGTTCTTGGGCGGCGCCTCCGTTCCCATCGCTCGTTCGAGTAATCGACTCCAATCTTTCACCCAACAGACCCGACCTTGCTCCTGCGCCTTCCAGTGATCCTTGTAGTCCTCAGATGCAGGATCGACGGGTTCGCCACTTTTCGTATAGACGAGACGATCAAGGCTATTGGTGATAGCCACACTTGTCTTTTGTCCCTTGAATCCCTTGAGGCCGTCGAGCGCGAAGACGAAAGGATCGTCGTGATGGTTGCCTTGGGTGATAAGCCCTACTAATGGCACGCCAGCTTCAATAGCATGAAGCACGATCATAGGGCCGTATGGCATGTCACCTTGGCAATTAACTACTGCTTCACCCTTCGGTCCCATGCAAGCTGTTCCACCCTTGGGATACATGCAATCCGTGAGGACTGCATCGAACTTATCCGGTGCTTCCACCTTGCGCCGGTGATGACCGTTACGCTTGAGCGCAGTTAGTGCATCGTCAAACCCAGACACGATAGTCAAATTGTGATCAGCGAGGAACCGCCTGGCAGCCGAGATATTTTCGGGCTTGTCTTCAACGATAAGGATATTCAGTTTTGTTTTGTTCATATTTTTATTTTGTTTTGGTTAATCTGTGCAATCTGACAACATTACTTGCAACCAAATTGCACAAATCAACCTATGAACATTCGTATTCAAAGAACTCTGCTTTCGTCGTTTCCGACTCATCAGTCCAGATACTCATCTGGAGAGCAGTGGTTGACCCTGTACGATCAACCAGTTTAAAATTTCACATGGTATAGCATGTGTTACTTTCCTTTAAGGAAAGTTATCGCTTCGATGAGTCCTGGTAAGCTTCCCTTACTGAAAGCATCGAAAACTTTGAAGCGATCCGACTGTGGCACAGTAGATGGTTTTTGTTTCCACCACAGAACTTGTGCTATACGTTTGTTTGTCTGCTGAAGATATACCTCAGCTTTTGCCGGCTCATCTGTAATGATACCGTCGGCATCTTGCAGTGTCGGAACGAACTCCAGCTCGCCAGCAGTCGTGAAGATCTGCTTGATAACCTTGCAAACCGGACTATCTGGCGTGGCCAAATCAAGAAATATTTTCATATGATTCCTCTATATTTGTTGTTTGAAAAGAGCTAAACTCTGTGGATCAGCGACTTCAGTCGTAGACCCAATAAAGTGCAGATTTGTATGGAAATCTGCGAAAACCATTTAGCTTCTCGGGGTTGATTATTGTCCGAGAGCAATGCGGCTCTTTTTTGTTAGGAAAAGAGCTAGAGAAACCTTAATACTCAAGAGAGTGCCACCTGCCTTCAACGGACTCGCCCCATTTATTTTTCTCAACAGGAAATTCTAATCCTCCTTGTCGATATAAACATTTGGAACGAGAGACCGCCAACGCTTTGATGACATCATCACCGATTGTCTCTCTACGCACGAACTGCTTACGAAGGCGAAGGTAATCTCGTGGATTCTTGATTAAGCTTAAGCTTTCACAAGTTTCCCCGTAATGACCACCTCTCCTGTCGACAGCAACCATGTGATTGAAAAACAACCGACGACCCTCAACCTTGAATGAGATGATCCTAAACGGAATCACACTCGCCCAATGATGGTCTGTCTTGAACCTCTCCGAATGGATTTTAATTTCCATAGGTTAGTTTTTTGGTTTCTGCAGTTTTTAAATGTGCAAATCGGACTGGCACCAGAGCTAAGCATATTCAGGTGGCTAACCTGATAAAGCTTTTGCCGTGGGGCCAGGAGAGTTTTTTGCGGGCTCTCAAACCGCCACATAGTACGACCGGCCAAGGTCTTCCTTGCTATATCTCCGTCTTTCAGGAGCTTCCAAGTGACCTTTAGAGTCCTTGGCTGATTTTCAGCAAATCTTACGCTCGCTACTTCTCGCACTTTCGTGCAGTAGCTTCACATAAGTTCTCTGGTCGCGTGCCAGAGGGGATAGTGCGCGGACAGTCCCTGTGGACCCCGTTACAACATCTCCCTTCGGCCAAACACTATGTGAGTGTCCTGCCCTATGAGTATTCGAAATTCGAATACTCATTCAGACAAAACACTATTTCAAAAAACTTTCTGTTTTCGTCTTTTTAGACTCATCAGTCGAGATACACATCTCGAGAACAGGACTTGTATCTAGGAATACAAGTCAATTTAGTTAGGTCTTCCTAGGACCTTTCTGCGCTTTTTTATTTTCCTCTCGTTGCGCAGAGATAAAAGAGAGTCCGATCAAACCAAGACCAACAACCAGCAATTGTTCAGTGGGTTTGAGACCACCCAGAATTGCCTTCGTTGATTCAGCCGCTTTTCCGGCAGCTGCCTCAGTGATCGAGTCTATGATTTTTTTCATAGTTATTCTTAAAGAACAAAGGGACGATTTAATCATCCCAACAGTTTCCGCTTGTTAAGCGCCCTGGAGCTTCCCCAGAGAATTACGGGAGTTAGAGACATCCATAGTCTTCCTACATCACCACTTACGTGGCAAGAGCAGGGGCCGATTGGGGCGATGCAACCGAAGTCGCAGGCGCCTTGATCGGCTTGGCGTTGGCAAACGCGTTCCCCCAGAAAGTCTGGGCTAGGCGTTTGGCGCGCCATTCGTCACGCAACTCGCGTGAAGGAACGAGTGTCGTTCGCACGCCTTCAGGAGCACTCTTTTGGAGCAACTCCCCACACGGTCTGTGGACACGTTTAGGCACTTTTTCGTCATTGACGAAGAAGTTCCATTTCGCGCCACAGCTACCTGTCTCATTACAGACAGCGCAGGTGTGAAGTTTAGGAGCGGGTGTGTTGGTCTTCATGGTATTTCCTTTCATTTTGGTTTAGGTTTGTTTAAATTATTGCTTTGGATATACAATAATCTGTTCAATAACTCCACCTGGAGCATAACCACGGATAACCGCTTCACCACTCACCGTCTGACCATTCGTAAACACCGAAGTGCTGACTGCGGTCATACGAAGAATTGTGCCCTGTTCATTGGCAATGAAAATCTTGTTTGTGGACACAAAGTTTACAACATGAAATTCATTGGTGAATGCTTCATTGCGAACAGGAAGCGGTCCTGGATCACATCCTGCAAGCAGGATGATCGCCGATACCAACAACACACTCATTATTTTTGCTTTCATTTAAAAGAGCTTTCTCAATAAGTTCACCAACACCTTGCTGATGCAGGAATTTGTTAGATGAACTTAATAAAGTGGAGAATCAGATGATTCTCCGTGACAATTTTTTCTCGGGAAGTCATCGTTCCCAACGCACTGCATGCGAGGCTCACCTTTTCAAAATGGTGACAACACTAGGTGCTTCTGGATTGAAGGTGGCACCATCCTTCAGCGTAGAAATCTGAATAAACCAAATCACTCTCCAGTAAAAGAATCGAGTTCACTTTGCAGACGAACAAGAGTCTCTTTACCATAAACAGTGACTGATTTCGGCTCACCAGTTTCAAAATTCTTACACAGGGCAACACGACCGCCCCATAAAAGAAATTGAAATAGATGGGTACCGTCCCAGAAATACACACCATTACTGTCTTTCAACAGTTTGTAGCGTGCTTCCCCAGGAAGTTCAGACTCTTCCGCAACCAACGTAGGTTTAGCTTTACCGCTCATGTGTTCCTGAAACTTTTCAGGTTGTGCATGAGGGTTCGGCGGAACCTCGTTGGTACGAAGTAAGCCCATGGCATACCTCCATAACCGCTTTTTTCACTGAAGCGCGAACTAGTGACGAGCTAGCTCCGCGAAACAGCTTACATTTTATATTTGGCAGTAAGAGCCTTTTCTTATTAATCAAAGAACTTTTCTGTTTCGCTCTATTGAGCTCATCAGTCGGAATAATATTCCGAGACAGAAGCGGATTGATTTTATCCGCTGTTTTTGTTTCTGTTGCCAAGATGGTTTTCTCCACCTCCGTAGCCAAAGCTACAGCTCACCTCCAGGGTTGAGGGTCCGGATCAGGCTCGTGAAAGCACTGGTATCTGGTTTGATCCAGAATATCCCTTTCGGAAGATGGGGCGGCATTCTATCCGCAACCACAATCCTGAGGATCCGGGGATTTTCTTCAAATCCCTCGACCGCCTTATGCACTTCATCATATAGAATGATGTGTGCTTCAGCGTCGAGACCTACCTGTCTACCTCGAGGCACTGCTCTTTCCCACAACTTGCGGGCGAGCGAATGTCCCAAAGGGTGAGGATATATCGTGACGAAGGTCTTCATGTTTCCTTTCTCTGGTGTATTGTTTGGGTACACCTGCTTGAGACCCATTAAATTCAAAGAATTAAAATATTCACATTATTCTGTTGCCAGGCAATGTGCTTGCCCCGCGTGCCGAAGCCGCAGTATTTATCGATATGATCGCCTACGTCGAAGCGTGTTCTCTATTTTTTCCCAATGATCATCAAGATCAAAATGCTCGCTAGAAAGTATATTCTGGCGATCGGACTCCAATAGAGTTATCAGATCAGGCTTCAGACTGAAGATTCCACGTTGCCAATATTGAACAGGTTGATTCTCATAAACAGCCTTTACGAAGGATCTCAACGCGTCCAATTCATCAGCTTTAGTGACTTCTTCCCGTAGACACATCCAATCATCACAATCCTTATTCCAGTTGATAGGAAGATTCTTGCGAACATAAAATGTTTCGCCTTTATATTCCACTTCAAACAAACAAGGACACATGACAGGTGGCGACCAAACCGTTACTTTTATAGGTGTATATTCAGATGAAAACTCTCCATCTTCAAATAAACCTAATAAAGTAAGCACCGAAATATCTTCCATATCTCCTTTGGTTATATCTCTTTCAAGATAGTTTTTGTTGTAAAGAACTTTTCTGTTTTCGTCTTTTTAGACTCATCAGTCGAGATACACATCTCGAGAACAAAGGGACGATTTAATCATCCCAACAGTTTCCGCTCGTCAGGCGCTCTAGAATCACACTAGAGTATTACGGGCTTTTAACGACAGCCATAGTCGCACACTACATGTGAAGCTCACGCTTTTAGAAAGGTGACAACAATTCGCTCTTCTAGTTCGAAG